>SFJA01000010.1 GCA_004556005.1 Bacteroidales bacterium
GACGCACCCCGAAGGAGGGCTCTTCCTGTTCCTCACCTTGCCGGAAGGCATGGATACGGTAGCCCTTTACGACAAGGCGCTGAGTGCCGGCGTTGCCTATGTCGCCGGCTCGTTCTTCTACGCAGACGGATCGCACCGCAACACGATGAGGCTCAACTTCTCATTCCTTGACAAGGAAAGGATGGAGCCGGGCATCAGGCTGCTCTCGCAAGTGATAAGATCACCTCAACATATCCTCCAGAGTGACTGAACCGGTGGTCTTTTCGTCGCGATATTTGACGATGACAGGGCAATAGAGGTGAACGCCCTTTTCGGCGGCGAGGCCCTTGGTCACAGGGCGCGAGCCGCTGACTACCACCGCGTTGCGAGGCACGACCACCCTTCCGTCAGCAATATCGGCGTTCCGGCGGTAATGATTACTCCCGATGCTATCACTGCGCCTTCCTGAACTATCGTACCTTCATATATGCCGCAGTTCCCGCCCACAAAGGCACCGTCTTCGATGATGGTCGGGAGAGCGCCTGCAGGCTCGAGTACACCGCCTATCTGGGTAGCGGCGGAGATATGGATATTCTTGCCTACCTGCGCGCAGGAACCTATTGTCACGTGGCTGTCAACCATGGTACCCTCTCCTACATAGGCTCCCACGTTGATATAAGCAGGAGGCATCACGATAACGCCCGGAGCAAGATAAGCACCGCGGCGAATGCTGCTGCCGCCGGGAACTATCCTCACCCCGTCAGAAGCGCTGAACCTGCGGACAGGATAGGTATCCTTGTCAAAGAAAGGAAACTGTCCCTGGCTCATATCGCAAATCTTTCCGAGCCTGAACCCTGCAAGGATGATTTCCTTGACCTCCCTGTTTACCTTCCACACGCCGTCAATCTTCTCGGCGACACGTACCTGTCCGGACTCGAGAGCGGCAACAAGTTCTTCGAACTGCTGTAAAGTTATTTCTGACATAATTCTCCAATCAATTGATTCATAATATCTTTTGTGTGCTGCGAAGCCGGAGCGAGAGGCAGTCTCACATCAGAACGCATCTGTCCCATGATCTCGAGGGCAGCCTTGACCGGGATAGGGTTGGACTCCACGAAGCAGGCCTTGAAAAACGGAAACAGCCTGTGATGCAGCTCTCTTGCTCCCGCATAGTCTCCGGCGGCGGCCCTGTGGGTCATTTCGGCGACTTCGGCAGGGAATGCGTTGGATGCAACGGAAATGACTCCGTGCGCGCCGGTAGCCATAAAGGCGAAGGTCATATCGTCATCCCCGCTCAGAACTGCAAATCCTTCAGGTGCGCGGCGTATGATTTCGCTGACCTGGGCATAATTGCCGGAAGCTTCCTTGATTGCTATGATGTTCTCACATTCGTTCGCAAGTCTGATGCAGGTATCTGCAGTCATATTTGCTCCCGTGCGTCCCGGTACGTTGTAAATGACTATAGGTTTGTCAGTTGCGGCCGCCACTGCCCTGAAATACCGGTACTGGCCTTCCTGCGTAGGCTTGTTGTAATAAGGCACAACGACGAGCCAGGCATCAACTCCGTGACCGTCAAGCAATTCCATATTGTCAAGGGTGGCATTGAAAGAATTGGACCCGCATCCTACAAGAAGAGGCCGGCCTGCCGCGTGAGAGACGGCTGTATCCATCAGCGCAAGCTTTTCCTCAGCCGAAAGAGCAGGGGTCTCCCCCGTCGTAGCAAGAGGGACAAGGAAGTCCACTCCGGCAGCCACCTGCCTGTCAATCAGCGCCGCATATGCGGCAGTGTCGATTCCGCCATCCTCAGTGAAGGGAGTGACGAGGGCTGTTCCGCAGCCCTTCAGTAACATATCACTCATAATATCAGGTCTTTGAATTCATATACCCCCGGTTCGAGACCGTCTGCCATAATTGCGGCCGTGACCGCACCTTCCGCGAAGCCCTTGCGTGAAAAAGCCTCGTGGGTAAATTCCAGTTTGTCAACCTCGGAGACAAACCTTGCCGTGTGTATGCCCGGAACTTCGCCGATGCGCTTCGCCTCTATCGGAGCCGGCTCGCCAAGGGTATCCTCGATTATGCCGGCAATGCTTTTTGCCGTTCCGCTCGGAGAGTCAAGTTTGTGAATGTGATGGACTTCCTCGACGGCAGGCTGATATCCGTGACCCTTGAGCACCTCGCAGGCCCTGCGGACGGCGGCAAAAAATGCATTTACTCCTATGGAAAAATTCGACGCCCAGACCAGAACGCTGCCTGCCTGACGGAAGGCCTGATAGACTTCATCCTTGATGTCATACCATCCTGTAGTGCCGACGACAACGGCCTTGAAACGCACTGCAAGTGTCTTATAATTGGCCCTGAACGCATCAGGGGTGGTAAAATCTATGCAAACGCAGTCCTTTGCGAGTTCTTCCGGAACGGAACAAACGTCCTCCGTAGCACAAACGGGCTCTATGCCCGCAGCCAGAAGAACCTCTTCCACCATATGGCCCATCTTGCCATATCCGCTGATTATAACCTTCATAAGTTCTCAAAAATATTTACGTAAATAGCTATTGCTTCTTCCAGGTCACATATGTCAAGATGCTCATCGTCCCGGTGTGCGCAGGTAATGCTACCCGGACCGCAGATTATCTTGTGCTCAAAGTTGGAAAGATGCGGTGCATCGCTTCCAAATGCCACCGGACGGCCCTCAAGACCTTCCGGAACCACATAAAGGGATGGCGAGTCACCGCCCCTCGCGGCTATTTCAATACTGTCGCAAGCCTGAGCCGCCATCCATTCGCCGACCGCTGCATCGCTTGCAAAAGTCGTGCGGAAATAAATCCTGCACCAAAGCTCGGGACTAAGAATATTCTGCTGGTTGTCGCTATGCAGAAGGCCGATGTTCCAGGTCGTTTCGCCAAGCATTTCATCCTCTGGGAACTTCTTGTTTCTCAGCCGGTTGACAAAATCCACAAAGAGATTGACGGCACTGACTCCATACTGCGGATAACCTGAATGGAAGGCCTTGCCCTTAAAGCGTACGGCGAAGGACTTGGTACCCTTGGATGCGCTTACGGGATGGTTTTCCGTAGGCTCGCCAATGACAAGATATGGAGCCTTGAAAGGCGTACGGGCAAATGCCTTGGCACCCCAGGACCCCGTTTCCTCCCCGCTCAGGACAAGCAGGCCAAAGTCAGTCTTTCCCTTTCTTTCGAGCTCCTTGCAGGCGGCATATAGGGCAACGAGCTGGCCCTTTGCATCACAACTGCCCCGCCCACGCACGCAATGCTCGTCAAATACCGGAGGGATATAAGGCGGCACGGTATCCATATGGGTACAATATACAAGTTTCGGAGTTCCCCAGCTGAGAAGCAGGTTGACGGTGCCGTCTCCGACCTCCATAAGAGTCTTGTGGGGAGCGTCAAGATTGTCAAGCAACCACTCGCCCAGAGCCCTTTCGTGCCCTGAGGTAGAATCTTGCAAGAGTATGCTTTCCAACAGTTTCAGTGTCTTTTTCATAAGAGGATATCATTCAGGATACTGCCCGCCGCAAGTTCAGCACCTTCGCCCGGGCCAAGTATCACTAGCGGAGTAGGGTGATATAAACTTCTGATGATTATAGCGTTATCCGTACCTCTAAGCCAGTGGGCAGGATGCTCCGGACCGACTTTGCAGAGCGCGATGCGAGCCTTGTATCCCGATGCGCAGGACTTGTCCCTGACAAGCGAAGCAACAAAGCGCATGTCCTTGTCAGGACAGCTGTCGGGAGCTACAGGCTCTATCTCAACATCCTCTGCATCAAGGGGAACTCCAGCCTCCCTGGCAAGAATGAGAAGCTTGCGGAGCGCATCCTTTCCCCCAAGGTCATCCTGAGGATCCTTCTCGGTCAAACCAGCCTCCCGAGCCTGTTCAAGTGCCTCCACAAACGGCAGAGGACTGCTCAAGACATAATTGAGTGTACACGAAACCACCGCTTCTATAGAGCTGACCCTGTCCCCGCAGGAACTGCTTCTCGCAATGGTTTCCAACATTGGAAGAGACGCTCCTACAGTGGTTTCATACCTGAGAAACAGCCCGTTACGCAGCGCGGCCTGCTTCATCGCACGGTACTCCACATAAGGCACGGCAATCGAACGGCGGTTCGAAGTCACTATATTGAATCCGGCATCGAGCAAGGATGCATATTTGCGCCAGATGTCCTCGCTGTCGGTGCAATCCACAAAGACGGCGCCCCTGTCCGGATGCGAAAGCAAGTCGTCCACAAAGCCGTGGTCGCTGCTTATCGCCTTGATAACCAACGACTTCCCGCTTCTGCGGGCAAGCCCGGACCCTATCAGGCGCTCTAGCTCGCGTCCTACCGCGCCACGACCGGCAATATAAAGCGAAAGAACGCGGGAGTCCTGTCTCTGGAAGAATTCGTTATGAACGGCGGCGAGGGCGGCGCTGCAAAGTTGCGGCTGGACGCTGAGCCGTATGCAGGAGTCTCCGGCAGAACAGTCGAGAGGAGCAATGCCGGCCTGACGAAGTGCGGATACAGAACGGCGGAGGGCAGTTTCGCTATCGAGAGGCCCTTCGCAAATCAGCGTGATAAGTGATTGACCATCAATGCTTTTATCGGCAAGTCCAACCCAGCTGCACTGCTGCGGTTCGGGACGGGAGAGGATAACGGTTCCGGGGTCGGAAGGTCGGAAGGTGTTGAGTATCCTGATTGCTATGCCCGCCTCGCGCGCCGGTGCAACCGCCGGAGCGTAAAGGACTTTGGCACCGTTGGACGCCATTGCGAATGCTGCCTCGTAGGACATCTCGTCAATGGAGCGGGCGGATGGAACCTGCTTCGGATTGGCGGAGAGAATTCCGCTGACATCCGTCCAAATCTGAAGGTCGGAAGCGTCGAGCGCAGCGGCAAAAATGGAAGCGCTGTAGTCAGAACCGCCGCGGCCGAGCGTGCAGGCAGAGCCATCGCTGTTGCTGGCGACAAAGCCTGGGGCAACGAATATGCGGGTGTCCGGACGCTGCTGCACCGCTTCGCGTATCTTCCTGTAAGTCAGAGGCATATCATCACGGATTACGAGCTCGCGAGAGTCCAGCCACGTGGTCGGGAACGCTTCGTCCGTGAGTTTGGCGGCTATTATGGTGGTGGAGAGGAGTTCGCCCGTGCCCTCGATGCTGGCGCGGAGGGCGGCAGTATCAGCGGAAGCGGCTTGGCGACCGGCAGACGAAGGTGCGACAGACGATGAAAGCGCTACGGAAGCGGCATCGGCGGCGGAAACGGCGGCGTTGGCAGCGGAAAGCTCGAGGCAGAGGGCGGTAAGCTTGCTGAGATGGTTGTCGAGCGCGTCAGTGACCGAGGCAAGTCTGTCGGAGGAGAAGAGCCTGGCTGCGGCGGCGCGGTGCCTTTCCGAGAGCGAGCGGATCAGTTCAGCGGCGCACGGGGAAAGGGTGGCGGGGTCGGACGAGGCGGCGGAAACGGCGGATGCAGAGCCGGGGCACGAGACGGACTGAGCGTCAGAAAGCGCGGCGGGGTCGGACGAGGCGCTGCAGCAGTCGGCGAGCCGGACGAGCATATCGGTAACTCCGCTCATTGCCGAGCAGACAACGACCACGCGGTCCTCCCTGGCGGCAGCTGCAACTATGTCCAGCACGCGGGAGATATTTGTGGCGTCAGATACCGACGTACCTCCGAACTTCAGCGTTTTCATTTCCTTACAATCTTGGCTCCCAATGCGTTAAGACGATTCTCAATATCCTCGTAACCGCGGTCGATCTGCTCTATGTTTTCGATTTCCGACACACCCGGAGCCGACATTGCAGCAAGAAGAAGGGCGATGCCCGCGCGAATGTCCGGTGAGGTCATCTTGCCCGGACGGAGGTCGTGCATGTGGTCCAGACCTATGACGACAGCCCTGTGAGGGTCACAGAGAATGATTTGCGCGCCCATATCTATCAGCTTGTCAACAAAGAAAAGACGGCTCTCGAACATCTTCTGGTGTATGAGCACGCTTCCCTTGCACTGCGTTGCCACGACAAGCATTACCGAAATGAGGTCCGGGGTGAGTCCCGGCCATGGAGCGTCTGCGACGGTCATAATGGAACCGTCTATAAATGACTCTATTTCATAGGATTCCTGCGAAGGCACGAAGATGTCGTCTCCTCTCTGCTCGAGCTTTACGCCCAGTCTGCGGAAAGCCTCGGGGATAATGCCGAGGTCATTGTAGGACACGTCCTTGATGGTCAGTTCGCTGCGCGTGATTGCCGCCATACCGATAAAGGAACCCACTTCTATCATATCCGGAAGGATACGGTGTCTGGCTCCGCGCAGCGTCCTTACTCCGTGCACGGTTAGCAGATTGGATCCTATGCCTTCTATCCAGGCTCCCATTGAACTGAGCAGGGCGCAGAGCTGCTGCACATAGGGTTCACAGGCAGCATTGTAGATTCGCGTGGCACCGTCTGCGAGCGCGGCTGCCATTACTATATTGGCCGTTCCCGTCACCGAGGCCTCGTCAAGCAGCATTCCGCATCCCTTAAGCCCGTACGGGGCAGTCAGGTGATAGGCCTTCTTTTCCTTGTCGTAGCTGCATTGAGCCCCGAGCTTGATAAAGCCGTCTATGTGCGTATCCACCCTGCGGCGGCCGATTTTGTCCCCTCCGGGTTTTGGGAAATACGCCTCGCCGAAGCGGGCAAGCAGCGGTCCGGTAACCAGCACCGAGCCCCTGAGCTCAGCACAGCGTTTGACAAATTCGCTCGTACAGGTGTTTTCTGGCTTGACTCCTGCCGCGCAGAAGCGGTACTCCCCCTTGCCCAGGCGCATCACCTCAACGCCCAGACTCTCAATCAGGGCAATCAGCTTGCAGACATCCCGGATTTCGGGGATATTGCTGATTGTAACCGGATCTTCTGTCAGAAGAGTGGCGCTGATGACCTGCAGGGCCTCGTTCTTGGCGCCCTGAGGAACTATGCTGCCGCTCAGAGTGTGACCACCTTCTATGATGAATGAACTCATTCCTGTGTATTTTGTTCTTCAAGTGTGTAAAACGAACTGCCGTCAAAACAATGGGTGCATATACATTCCTTTGGCAGTCCTATAGCTTTCACTATCGTATCTAACTTGCTGAATTTGAGCGAAGTAAGACCGAATTGGGCCGCAATGTCGGCAACCATCGCCTCGTACTGAGGGCTTCCGCAGCTTGCGTAGGCGGCGAGATTGCGGTCCGGAGCACCCTCCAGACGGCTGATTACGCGGCGGGTAATCAGTTCCAGATCGCTCTTGCTCGACGAGAAATTCACGAACGGGCAGGCATAAATCAGCGGCGGGCAGGCGATACGCATATGCACCTCCTTGGCTCCCAGGTCAAAAAGCACCTTCGTGTTGTCCCTGAGCTGGGTTCCCCTGACTATGCTGTCGTCGCACAGCAGCACTCTCTTTCCGTTCAGTATGTCCTTGTTCGGAATCAGCTTCATCTTTGCAACGAGCTGACGCATACTCTGATCGACAGGCATAAAGGAGCGCGGCCAGGTCGGGGTGTATTTGCATATTGCCCTGCGATAAGGAACGTTATGCCCTTCCGCATAACCCAGCGCCATTCCGATTCCGCTGTCAGGGACTCCGCATACACAATCAACTTCGACATTATCCTCCTTCCCCATCACGCGTCCACATTCGTTGCGCATCACTTCCGCGCACTTTCCTTCGTAAACGCTGTTGGGGAATCCGTAATAGACCCATAGGAATGAGCAAATCTGCATTTTGGAGTTGGGCTTCCGCAGCTGCTCAAAGCCGTCGTGGCGTATGCGGATGATTTCACCCGGGCCAACGAAATGACATATATCGTAATCCAGATTCAGGAACGAACTCGACTCGCCGGTCACCGCCATCGCCCCGTCCTTGCGGCCTACGATGATTGGCGTGCGGCCCCAGCTGTCCCTCGCCGCTATGATGCCGTCCTCGGTCAGCAGCAGCATCGAGCACGAGCCCTTGATATGACTGAACGCGTACTCTATCCCCTCCACGAAGGTCCTGCCCTTGATGATCAGCAGTGCGACCAGCTCGGTCTGATTGATATTTCCGCTGGAGAATTCGCTCAGATGCATGTTTTCGGCAAGCAGCTTGTCGGCGAGTTCCTGCTTGTTGTTGATGCGGGCGACCGTGACAATGGCGAATTTGCCCAGATGGCTGTTCATCAGCATAGGCTGGGCGTCGGTATCGGAAATCACGCCGATTCCGGAGTTGCCGATGAATTTGCCGAGTTCCGACTCGAACTTGGTCCTGAAGTAAGTGTTTTCAAGACTGTGGATGCTGCGGAAAAAGCCCTTGTCGGCGCTGTAGGTAACCATACCGCCGCGGCTGGTGCCGAGGTGAGACTGATAGTCGGTTCCGTAGAAAAGGTCTGTTGCACAAGGTTTTTCCTTGGCGATGGTTCCAAAAAATCCTCCCATTTCAGAATTGATTATTCGTACTCCTGCCAGCTCTTGATACTGATCTGGTCCTCGCTCCTGCGGCTCACGGCCTCGACAAATGCCGATGCGAGACGGGCATTTGTGAGCAGAGGAATGTTATGGTCTATCGCTCCGCGGCGTATGTAGTAGCCGTTGGTAAGTTCCCTTCGGGTCTGGTTCTTAGGGACGTTGATGATAAGGTCGAAGCGGTGATCGGCTATCATCTGCATCACGTTCTCCTTGTCAGGATGCTGTTCGTCCGGCCAGCTGACCGGGATTGCCGGCACGCCGTTGTCGTTGAAGAAGCGGGCAGTTCCTTCGGTCGCGTAGATGGTATATCCAGCCTTCTGAATGGTTGCTATGCTGTCGAGCAGGGCGACCTTGTCTTTGGTGTTGCCGCTGCTTATCATAATGCCCTTATCCTTTGAAGGATAGCGTGTTCCCGTGGCAATCATTGCGCTAAGCAGGGCCTCGCTGAAGTCATCACCGAGGCATCCTACCTCTCCGGTCGAAGACATGTCCACGCCGAGCACAGGGTCCGCGTTCTGCAGTCTCGCAAAGCTGAACTGGCTGGCTTTCACGCCCATACGATCTATGTCAAATGCGCTCTTGTCCGGCTTGGCATATTCAGCCCCGAGCATTATGCGCGTTGCGGTTTCGATGAAATTGCGCTTTAGCACCTTGCTGACGAACGGGAAGGAACGGCTGGCCCTGAGGTTGCACTCTATGACCTTGACCTCACTTCCCTTTGCGAGGAACTGAATGTTGAAAGGTCCGGAGATATTGAGTTCCTTGGCGATTGCGCGGCTTATCTTCTTGATCTGACGCGCGGTAGCAAAGCTGATCTGCTGGGCTGGGAACACCATCGTGGCATCTCCCGAATGCACTCCGGCATACTCGATGTGCTCGCTGATGCCGTATTCGACTATCTCACCTTCCCTGGCGACTGCGTCAAATTCTATCTCGTTGGTCTCGGTCATAAACTTGGAGATGACCACAGGATGATCCTTGCTGACCTCTGATGCGAGTTCGAGGAAGCGGCGAAGTTCTTCATCGCTGTAGCAGACGTTCATTGCAGCACCGGAAAGCACGTAGGAAGGTCTCACGAGCACAGGATAGCCGACTCGGTCGATAAAGTTCCTGACATCGTCCATTGACGTAAGCGCGCTCCACTCGGGCTGGTCAATGCCGAGCTGGTCGAGCATTGCGCTGAACTTGTTGCGGTCCTCGGCGCGATCTATGCTGACCGGAGAAGTTCCGAGCACCGGTACGCCCTGACGGTAGAGCTTCATAGCCAGGTTGTTAGGTATCTGTCCACCCACGGAGACTATGACTCCGCCCGGATTTTCGAGGTCAATCACGTCCAGCACTCTTTCGAACGAAAGTTCGTCAAAATAGAGCCTGTCGCACATATCATAGTCGGTGGAGACGGTCTCGGGATTGTAGTTTATCATTATTGACTTGTAGCCCAGATGCCTTGCCGTCTGTACGGCATTGACCGAACACCAGTCAAACTCCACGCTGCTGCCGATGCGGTATGCACCCGAACCAAGCACGACCACTGACTTGTCGTTCTTGTAATAGCTTACGTCGTAGCCCTCGGTTCCGTAGGTCATGTACAGGTAGTTGGTTAGGTCAGGATGCTCGCTTGCAACGGTTTCTATGCGCTTCACGGCAGGAAGGATACCCAGCTGCTTGCGCCTTGAGCGTACGTCCAGAAGTTCCTTCTGCATATTTCCGCAATGGGCGTCAAGCACGAGTCGGGCTATCTGGAAGTCGGAAAATCCGAGCACCTTCGCCTGGCGAAGGACATCTGCAGGAAGTTCCTGAATGCTTGAGTATGAGGCAATTACCTTTGAGTAGTCAACGATATTCTTGAGCTTTCCGATAAACCACGGGTCAATCTTGGTGATGTCGCAAATCCTCTCCACGCTATATCCTTCCTCAAGAGCCTGAGCAATTGCAAAGATGCGCAGGTCGGTAGGATTTGCAAGCTCATCCTCCAGGTCATCGAAATGAGTATGGTCGTTGCAGACAAAGCCGTGCATTCCCTGACCTATCATCCTGAGGCCCTTCTGAATGAGTTCCTCGAAGCAGCGGCCTATGCTCATAATCTCGCCGACCGACTTCATGCTCGAGCCGATACGGCGGCTCACACCGGAAAATTTGGTCAGGTCCCAGCGCGGAATCTTGCAGATGAGATAGTCGAGCTGCGGGGCCTCGTAAGCCGAATTTGGCGTACCCATCTCACCTATGCGGTCGAGGGTGTATCCGAGGGCAATCTTGGCGGCAACAAAGGCAAGCGGATAGCCTGTAGCCTTGGAAGCAAGGGCGGAACTGCGTGAAAGACGGGCATTTATCTCGATGATGCGATAGTCGCCGGTTTGAGCGTTGTAGGCAAACTGAATATTGCATTCGCCCACGATATTGAGATGACGGGCACAGCGTATCGAAATGTCCTGCAGCGTCTTGACCTCGTCTTCCGACAGAGAGCAGGTCGGCGCTACCACTATGGACTCGCCCGTATGTATGCCGAGCGGGTCGAAATTCTCCATGCTCGCTACCGTAAAGCAGCGGTCGGAGGCATCGCGTATGATTTCAAATTCAATCTCTTTCCAGCCTTTGAGCGACTCTTCGACGAGCACCTGCGGGGAGAAGGTAAATGCGCTCTCGGCAAGCTCGCGGAAGGTCTGCTCGTCCGGGCAGATGCCGCTTCCGAGGCCTCCGAGGGCGTAGGCTGAACGTATCATTACGGGATAACCTATCGTGCGCGCCGCTTCCACTGCCTCGTCAAGGCTGCCGCAGGCGTGGCTAACCGGGGTTTTGAGGCCGGCAGAGTCCATTTCCCGCACGAAAAGGTCGCGGTCTTCGGTGTTCATGATTGCCTCGATCGAGGTTCCAAGCACCTGCACGCCATACTCGGCAAGGACGCCGGTGCGATGAAGTTCGGTACCGCAGTTGAGTGCCGTCTGACCCCCGAATGCAAGGAGAATTCCGTCAGGACGCTCCTTTTTGATGATCTGCGTCACGAAAAAAGGCGTCACAGGCAGGAAATACACCTTGTCCGCAATGCCTTCAGACGTCTGGATCGTAGCAATATTCGGGTTGATGAGGACAGAGCTGATGCCTTCTTCACGGAGGGCCTTGAGGGCTTGGGAACCGGAATAGTCAAATTCGCCGGCTTGTCCGATTTTGAGGGCTCCAGAGCCCAGAACGAGTACTTTAGTAAGTTTTGCCTTCATATTGTTGTCGTTGAATCTGCAAATTTAATCTTTATCTGCCTTGTTCGCAAACGCATTCTGACGGTCAGGCCTGCACCCCAGGAAGATGCTCGACCTCGGGATAAAGGGTAATTCCCCAGTTGTCTGCGACCTCGCTGACTATGCGGCTCTCCAGCGCCAGAATGTCCCCGGGGCTGGCATTGCCGTCAGAATTGACCATAACCAGAGGCTGCTTCTCGTAGAGCCCTGCACCGCCCTCGCGCGCGCCCTTGAGTCCAAGCGAGTCGATAAGCCAGGCCGCAGGCACCTTGACAAAGCCTCCCGGAAGCAGGTAGTGCGGGATCTGAACGTCCGGTCCGAGCCTTGCCCGGGCGCGGTCAATCAGGGATGAGAAGCATAGAGTGTCTATCACCGGATTCTTGAAGAAGCTGCCCGCGCTGCCGATAAGGTCCGGGTCCGGCAGTTTGTCGCGCCGTATGGCGATAATCGCCTCGCGCACCTCCATCGGAGTCAGGTCCGTGCGTCCGGCAAAGCGTTCCGAGATTCCCTTATAGGTCAAAGTCGGCTTGTAGGCTCGGCTCAGGCGCAACAGAACGGAAGTCACTATATATCTGTCATTCTGATGCTTGAAGAACGAGTCCCTGTACGCATACGCACATTCGGCGGTGCTGAAACGGACTTTTTTGCGCTCGAGCGTGTCGTAGCAGACCACTCCGGAAACCAGGTCGCCTATCTCGACACCGTACGCCCCGATATTCTGCACCACGGCAGCTCCCGCCTCGCCCGGAATGAGCGAAAGGTTCTCCAGTCCCCAAAGCCCGTGACGGCAGGTCTGGGCGACCAGGTCATCGAAATGAACGCCCGCCCCGACCATCACCGGCACCTCGTCAAAGCCCATATCGACATATTTGATAAACTCGATATTGGAGTGCAGTATGGTCCCCGGGAAGTCCCCGGTAAACAATAGGTTGCTCCCCTCTCCAATATGCTTTACCGGCTGCGGCAGCGCACTCAGGTCCAGGGAAAGCAGTTCCTCCAGACTCTCGTACTCGATGAAGCAGGCACAACGCACCTTCATCCTGAAGGTATTGTGCGCGCTGAGGTCATAGTTTTCCTGTCTGAACATATAATTACAATTCTTCAGTGCCTATGAAAGTTGCCGGTCCCGTAAGGTAAACCTCCGATGCGACCGGTCCGTTCCGAAGCCCGGTTGGCGTTGACCGGCTGTCGTCCCCTGCGGTTTCCGCGAGGTGAACGGACGGGCGGAATCGTACGGAAAGACGGTCACGGAGCGCGCGTACGGCATAGCATACGCTTCCGTCCCCAGAACATTCGGTCGGAGGTACTCCCTGTGCGTAAGATGCTATTGCACTGGCAGTTATACCGGTCCCGCACGCCAGGGTCTCAGCCTCGACACCCTTCTCGAAGGTTCTGACGGCTATCGTGAGGTCCTTCTGCGGCGACACGAAATTCACGTTGGCTCCCTGCGGAGCAAAACGGGCATCGTGCCTGAGCCTGGCGCCATCCTTTTCCACGTCAATCTGACTGACATCCGGCCTGAAACACACGAAATGCCTGGTGCCGGTATCCAGGAAACAGCCATCGTCATAACGGATCAATTCCTTGACGTCCAGCATCTTGAGGCATACGGTAAGAGTATCTCCGCTACGCCCGGTGATGCTGGCCGTATGCAGACCGTCAGGAGCCTCGAAAAGGAGAATTCCCCCGTCGGGCCTTATTCCCAGCCTGTCTGCAAAGGCGGCTATGCACCGACCGCCGTTTCCGCACATCATACCCCCGGAACCGTCGGAATTGAAATACTCCATACGGAAGTCGGGACGCAGGCCGTCAGCGGCGGCTTCGGGAGCGTCTAGAATCATCAGTCCGTCAGCGCCGATTCTGCCGTCCGCTGCCCGCAGGCCGCTCTTGCGGTCGCAGATGGTACGGATGAATTCGCCTTTGCGGCAGATGCCGACATCGGTTCCGCGGCCATCGATGACCACGAAGTCGTTGCCGGCACCGTCATATTTGTAAACTGTCATCTATTCCTTTACTGTGCTTGCGAGGAAGAGCTCGTCCATCTGGCTCTGGTCAATGTGGGAAGGAGAATCAATCATCACGTCGCGTCCCTGGTTGTTCTTAGGGAATGCGATGTAGTCGCGTATGGTCTCCTGGCCGCCGAAGAGGGCGCAGACACGGTCAAACCCGAATGCAAGTCCTCCGTGAGGCGGTGCTCCGAACTTGAACGCGTTAATGATGAATCCGAACTTGTATTCGGCTTCCTCCTTGCTGATGCCGAGCACCTCGAACATACGGCTCTGCATATCGGCATTGTGAATCCTTATGCTTCCGCCGCCGAGCTCGGTGCCGTTGAGTACAAAGTCATAAGCGTTTGCACAAACCCTCTCGAGGTCCTCCTTCTTGTCGGAGTAGAACCACTTTTCGTGCTCCGGCTTTGGCGCGGTGAACGGGTGGTGCATAGCATAGAAACGGCCGTCCTCCTCGCTCCACTCGAGCAGCGGGAAGTCAACCACCCAGAGAGGGGCAAATTCGTCCGGCTTCCTGAGTCCCAGTCTGTTACCCATCTCGATACGGAGTACTCCAAGCTGATTCTGCGTCTTGCGCCTAGGTCCGCAAAGAACAAGCACGAGGTCTCCGCAAGAGGCTCCGCAGGCCTCTGCAACGGCCTTGAGCTGCTCAGGAGTATAGAATTTGTCCACGGATGACTTGATGCTTCCGTCAGCGGCGAGCTTGATGTAAACGAGGCCCTTGGCTCCGACCTGAGGGCGCTTTACCCACTCTGTAAGCTCGTCGAGCTGCTTGCGGGTGTATTCGGCGCAGCCCGGAACTGCAATGGCTCCGATATATTCGCTGCTATCAAAAACGCTGAATCCGCTGCCCTGGACGAGTGAGGTTATGTCATTGATTTTCATTCCGAAACGAATGTCCGGCTTGTCGGATCCGTAATTGTCCATAGCGTCGTACCAGCTCATGCGAGGGATAGGATTGGCGATGTCGATGCCGAGGGCATTCTTGAACATCTGACGCATCATTCCTTCGAAAGTATTGAGGACATCCTCCTGCTCCACGAAGCTCATTTCGCAGTCGATCTGGGTAAATTCCGGCTGGCGGTCAGCTCTGAGGTCCTCGTCGCGGAAGCAGCGTACAATCTGGAAATAGCGGTCGTAACCGGCTACCATAAGGAGCTGCTTGAATGTCTGCGGGCTCTGCGGAAGGGCATAGAAGGTGCCAGGATTCATGCGGGAAGGCACGACGAAGTCACGCGCTCCCTCCGGGGTACTCTTGATAAGATAAGGAGTTTCTATCTCCATAAATCCCTGTGCATCAAGATAGTTGCGCACTTCCTGGGCAAGACGGTGGCGAAGTGCGAGGGCTCTCTGGAGCGGTGGACGGCGTAAGTCGAGGTAACGGTACTTGGCACGGATATCCTCGCCGCCGTCGCTGTTTTCCTCAATTGTAAAAGGTGGGGTAACCGACCTGTTGAGGATATTGATCGAATCAACCTTTATTTCAATATCTCCGGTAGGCATCTTAGGGTTCTTGCTCTGACGTTCAAGCACAACTCCCTGAGCCTGAATCACATACTCCCTACCAAGCTCTGAAACCGTCTGAACAAGGGCAGCATCGGCATCCGCCTCGACGACAAGCTGTGTAATACCATAGCGATCACGCAAATCAATGAAGGTCATACCGCCGAGCTTTCTCGACTTCTGCACCCAGCCGGCCAAAGTGACTGTCTGACCGACATTTTCAACGCGGAGCTGTCCGCAAGTGTGAGTTCTGTACATATAGCGTGTATTTGATTATTTTCATATAACCTGCGAATTTAATGATTTTACGCTGATTATTATCACGCCATAGCCCAGAAAATTCCTCAACGACGCAGATATGGCAAATCATCGGGCATCGGATTGCGGGGAGGGGGACGGGAGGGGTTAGGTTGAGACGGGGCCGCAGGCGGAGCGGGGTGAGGTGAGGTGAGATTGGGAAGGCGGGGGCGATTGGGACGCCCATCGGGGGTCTTGGGGGCCGCGAGCGGGGCGATGGTTGGGAAGGAGCAGCCTGAGTGGTGGCCAACTAAACTTCCAGCGGCACTTCTGATGTCACTTCCAGCGTCTCTCCTAGCGGCACGCCTAGCGTTGCTCCCCGTCCATATCCCTGAATCCGGTTAACCCAATTTTGTCCACAGAATCGGGGGTTTTTATGGACAAAATGCGTTTTTTGCAGGTTTTGTCCATAAAAATGGGGGTTTTCATGGACAAAATTGAATTCTTCCCTACATCGCTGGGCCATCGGGGTCTTGGGGGCCGCTGGCGGGGTGAGGTTGGTGGGGATTGGGGAGGCGGGGGCGCGGCGGCGATAGCGGCGGCAGAGGACAGGGACACCGGCTAAGACGAGCGAGGCACTGGCGGTGGACAGCCGGAGGGAGCAGAGAGAGGGCAACGGCGGAGGTGCGCGGGAAGAAGAGCGGGAAGAAGAGGTGTAATTCGGGAAAAACAGTTAACTTTGTTCTGTCCTTTGCCAATAACAAAGGTTTTGATTAAAAAAATGAACTATGAAAAACTTTAAAGAGAAAGAAAAAACTTGTGAGTACTATTTCTCGCTTAATGAACCTTATTGGCATGCTTTCACTTCGGGAAAAGATACTCCAATAATCTTCGTAAGAGACGATGATTTCAAATTCGTAATGAACACCATCGCGCTGGCCTCATCTCAGTTTCCAAAAGTGATGATTATTGCCTTCGAAGTAATGAACAACCATTTTCATTTCGTGTTGAGTGCAACGCGAGAAGAAATTGTTGCCTTTTGGAAGTGTATTTCAAAAAGGCTGGGCCGGCATTATCCGATCGCCAAAGATATTTCATTATCAATAAAAGCGATAGAGAATCTGCAATCATTGCGTAACTCGATAGCATATACTCACCGCAACGGATATGTGGCCAATCCTGATTACACCCCATTCAGTTATCCATGGGGTAGCGGTGGCTATTATTTTCTCGACCGGGGAACAGGGACTCCTATGTCACAATTCAACGTCAATAATATCAGGAACATATTCAGATGCCGAACGGCCGAAGTACCGGAGAATTGGCAATTCAAGGACGGTTTCGTAATACCAGCTTCGTACTGTAACGTCAATTTCGGAATGTTGATATTCAGAGATGCTCACCATTATTTCTCCTCAATCAGCAAGAATGTTGAGGCGTACAGTGGCGTTGCCGTCGAGATTGATGATGGTCAATTCCTTACCGACAGCGAACTTTATTCTCAGCTTTGTGGCATTTCACAAAAGAGGTTTGGAACAAATCGGATCAAAGACCTGAGCAGATGTCAACGGGTTGAACTCTCGACAGTTCTTCATTATGATTTTCGTTCATCGAATAATCAGATACGACGGGTTCTTGGCCTCTCGAAATATGAGGTTGATGCTCTATTCCCACTGTCAGCCGACAGCAAATAAGAACCCTGAACAAGTTGCACGGAGCAGGAGCGGAAATAATGTTTATCCCTGAATCCGGTTAACCCAATTTTGTCCACAAAATCGGGGGTTTTTGTGGACAAAATGCGTTTTTTGCAGGTTTTGTCCATAAAAATGGGGGTTTTCATGGACAAAATTGAATTCTTTCCTATTGATGCCGGCAGCAGAGGCGGGAGCAGCAAGGGGCAGCGCGGCTCCCGGTGCGGCGAGGACGAGGGCGGGGGCAGCAAAGGGCAGCAAAGGGCAGCGCGGCTCCCGGTGCGGCGAGGGCGAGGGCGGGGGCAGCAAGAGGCAGCGCGACTCCCGGTGCGGCGAGGACGAGGGCGGGGGCAGCGAGGGAGGCGGAACGGGAGGCGGGAAAAGCGGCGGGGATAGCGAAGGGTGGCGGGAACGGGAGTGACGGGAGCGGGAGTGACGGGGATGGGAGTGACGGGGACTAGCTGATTATCAATATGTTCCGGTGTAACCGTAGTTCCAGAACGCGTACTCGTAGCGGGCGGACTCCAGATATAAGTCGTCCATCCGGGCAAGAAGTTCTTCCGGGGCAGTTTCAGCCCAGCGGTCAATCATTTCAAGAATGAGAGCCACGCCGGAAGAGAATTGTTCATTGCCATATTCAAGTATCCACTCCTTATAGGGATTGCCTTCCAGCCGGGCATTTGCAAGTATGTCAAGTCCGACACGATTGTAAATCCATAAGCACGGAAGCATTGCAGCAAGCGCAAGTTCTTTTACGCCAGTATCGATTGCTGCCTGGGTATGTGCATTGTAGCCAAGAGTCACGTTTGACGGCTGAACACGGCAGTCAATCCCGTATTTTTCTATAAGAAGCTGATGCATAGCTTTTTCGCCGTCTATGCCGCTTTGTGCAAAAGCGGTAAACATCTCCCTTTCCGAAGGATCGGCAAGCAGCCCCGCAATCTGGAACATCTGCCGGCCATAAGTCCCGAGATATAATTCATCCTGAGCGATATATCGCGAAAACCTTTCCGCCGACAGGCTGCCGTCAGCGAGCTCCTTGATGAACGGTTGTGCCAGAATGGCCTCATAAACGGGGAGACTCTTCTCCCATACACTTAATGTCCAGGACATATCTTTCCTCTCAAAAGAGCCGACCGGAACAATAATTCCAATCGGCTCTTTCCATTTATCTTGGGAAGTACTAGTCTTCCTTCTCTTCTTCTACGTAAGCCTTGAGGAGCTTCTCCTGAACGTCACCCGGAACAGGCTGATAGTCAGCGAATTCTTTCTCGAACGATGCTGAACCTGCGGTGAGGGAGCTAAGAGAAGTCGAGTAGCGGTAGAGTTCTGCCTGAGGGACGCGAGCCTTGAGGATTGCAAATCCCTTGTCTGAACCCATATCGCCGAGGATACCCCTGCGGTTCTGGAGATCGGACATAACGGCACCCTGATACTCAGGAGGAGTCATAACCGTAACGTTGTAGATAGGCTCAAGAATCTTCGGACCTGCATTGCGGAATGCCTCCTTGAATGCGTTGCGACCAGCGATAATGAACGCAATTTCCTTTGAGTCAACCGGATGCATCTTTCCGTCATAAACAAACACACGGATGTCACGGGCGTATGAACCGGTAAGAGGACCTTCGCTCATCTTTTCCTTGATACCCTTGAGGATAGCCGGCATAAAGCCGAGGTCGATTGCACCACCGACAACACAGTTGTAAAATTCGAGCTTGCCACCCCATTCGAGTTCGGTAATGTCCTGGGTCTTGACATTGAGCTGGGTTTCCTTGCCGTCAATCTTGAACTTGGTATTGAGATCGCCTTCGGCCGGACAAACGAGGAGGTGAACCTCTCCGAACTGACCGGCACCACCGGACTGCTTCTTGTGACGATACTGTGCGGTAGCCACCTTGGTAATGGTCTCACGATAAGGAACCTTCGGCGCAAACAGCTCTACATCAAGATTATAGACATTGTTGATGAGCCACTTTACAATGTTGATGTGCTGCTCTCCATTGCCCTTGAGTATGGTCTGGCGGAGCTCCTTGTTGTAGTCAACGATAACGGTAGGATCCTGTGAAGAAATCTTCTTGAGGGCATCACCGAGCTTCTGCTCATCCTGAACCACCTTGGCCTTGATTGCGCACTCGTACTTGGATGCAGGGAAGACAATCTTTTCGTGGTTGATTCCGGAACCGATCTGTGAAAGGGTGGTGTTTGCACGGCTGTTCTTGAGCTTAACCGCACAACCGAAGTCACCGGCGTGAATCTGGTTGACTGCCTCCTTCTTCTGTCCTGCAACGGCATAGATGGCGGAGAGACGGTCCTTGCTTCCGGTAACAGGATCTTCGAGATCGACTCCAGGAGTGAGCACGCCGCTCATCACCTTGAAATATGAAACCTCACCGAGGTGCTGCTCAACGGCGTTCTTATAGATGAATATTGAAACAGGCTCTTCGTCCTTGTTAACAGGGACAGGAGCAACTCTTCTGGTAAACTCGAGCACTCTCTTGACGCCGATATCCTTCTTTGCAGAAACGCAGAATACAGGATAAGCCTCACCCTGACGGATGCCCTGGCTCAATCCCTGACGGATTTCGTCCTCGGTCAGGCTGCCGGCATCGAAGAACTTCTCCATAAGGGTATCGTCATACTCGGCTGCCTTTTCGATAAGTTCCTGACGGGCCTCCTCAGCCATATCCATAAGATCTGCAGGGATATCGAGGTCCTCACGGGTACCGTTGGCATCCTTGAAATGATAGTACTTCATTGTCAGGACATCCACGAAACCGTCAAATCCCGGACCTGTTGAAACAGGGAACTGGATATATACGGCCTTCTTTCCAAAGGACTCCTTGATGCTGTTCTGAACGTGCTCCCAGTCTGCCTTCTCGCCGTCAAGCTGGTTTACTGCGACGATGAGAGGAAGAGACTGCTTCTCGGCCATTCTGATGAATTTCTCAGTACCGACTTCCACTCCCTGCTGCGCATTGATCACGAGGATACCGCACTCGCAAACCTTGAATGCAGAATATGCACCGCCGATAAAGTCGTCGGCTCCCGGAGCGTCGATGAAGTTGAACTTGGTGTTCTGGAACTCTGCATACAGTGGAGTTGCATAAATCGACCTCTGGTTGAGTTTTTCGAGTTCGTCGTTGTCAGATACGGTGTTCTTTTCTTCGACTGTTCCTCGTCTGTCAATGACCTTGCCTTCATAGAGCATAGATTCGGCAAGAGTGGTTTTTCCGGATTTTGTGGCGCCTATGAGCACCACGTTCCGGACGTCTTTGGTAGGATATTCTTTCATTGTTGTGTTATTAAATGTCAATTTATGAGGTTGGCAAATCTAATAAAAAATGAATGCAATAGCAAATATTGGAGCATAGGATTGATAAAAAACATCAGGTCCTTTACCCATTCTTCTCGCGTGCCGCCCTCAAATCCTCTATAAGGTCCTCCCCCGTCATTCCTGTCTGGTCAAGTATGACGCTGTTGAGGGATGTCGGCGAGACGTGCAGACGCGCGCACAGTTGTACAAATCCGGGAATCTCCTCTCCGCTCTCCTTGTATTGAAGGAGGAGCTTGACAAAACTTTCATAAATTGCAATCAATTTTTCCATAATACGTTACTGTTTCATTTTTGCAAATCTGCACATTAAGAGTGTCAAAATCAATATGCGTCAGCCAAAAAGAATATCCGAAAAAGTAAAAATATACGTTTTTTAACATTTTTGTACGATTTAATCAGGCATTATACGGTTTTATCGGATAAAAGGAACGGGAGATGATGAATAGATTTGTGCAGAATGACGATCACAAATGGCACTGACAGAACGAATCATTTCTACACCGAACGAGATTGACCGGCTCATCAAGGCCCGCATCGAGGAACTGCGCAAAAAGGAAAAAGGACTGACGCAGGAAAAGTTTGCGCAGCGCGCCGGAATCCCCCTGTCCACCTATACCGACTTTCTCAGCGGAGGAAGAAACGTGTTCAACAAGCATTTCCCCGCTCTTGTGGATGCACTCGGACTGAGTGTGGAACAATTCCTCGCCCCATTGCTGGCAGACAGAATGACACCCGGGATCCTCTCAGAGTCAATTGATTACAAAGCAGAACTGCGAACTCTCACAAAAGAATACGAACAGCGGCTCGCCGAAAAGAACGAAACCATAAGACTGCTTGAGCGCACCGTATCCGAACTCAAGGACCACATCAAAACTCAAAAGGAAATGATTGCGATGCTTATGCGCGAAGAAAACGAGGAACATAGCTTTTGACAAAACAGCCCTTCAAGCCGCGCCAAACAGCATTTTTTTGTATTTTTGCAAAATAACGGAAAATTGAGATGGGGAACAGTAAAGGTGCAGCGAAACTTAAGGCCTGTATGGAAAGCGGACGCATCGAGGCAGGATGCGACGAGGCTGGCAGGGGACCGCTTGCGGGGCCGGTCTTTGCCGCCGCAGTCATATTGCCGGAAGCGTTCTACCACCCCCTTCTGAACGACTCGAAGAAAATGAGCGTCAAGGCTCGCTATGAATTACGCGAAGTGATTGAAAAAGAAGCGATTGCCTGGGCGGTCGAAGAAGTTTCCCCTGAAGAAATCGACTCCCTGAACATACTCTGGGCAAGCGTGACCGGAATGCAGCGCGCAGTAAGAAAGCTCAGCGTCAAGCCCCAGTTCCTTCTTATCGACGGGAACCGTTTCCGGCCCTTCGACGGCTACCCATTCGCGACCGTAGTGCACGGGGACGCCACCTACGCCAGCATTGCCGCCGCATCCGTGCTCGCAAAAACTTACCGCGACGACAGGATGATCCAGCTCGCGGAACAATTCCCCCACTACGGCTGGGACCGCAATATGGGCTACCCGACCCGGGAGCACATCGAAGCAATCAAAAAGTACGGCCTTACCCCCTGGCACCGCCGCAGCTTCCACCCCAAAGAACTGGAACCCACGCTTTTTTAATTAATGGCTATCCACCCAAACTGCTCTATCTCAGCACAAAGCGCTGGGAGAGACGGGTAGAGTCGCCTGCGTAAAAGTCTATGGTGATGCGACGAGGTCCGACGGTCATTTTGTAGGAACCTGCGGACGGCGAGCAGACGTAGCGCTTGAGGCCGGGGCGGTATTCGTCAAAAAGTGGACTTTCGTCAGTGTAAGGCTTGCCGTCCGTTTTGGTCCTCATAGTGCCGTCGGGATTGGTGGACAGGGACTTACGGTAGGCGCCGTATTGGTCCGGACCTTCGGCGAATACTGTATAGCTGCCCAGTTCGTCCTTGGACCAGACGCTGTTCAGGGTCATCTGCGTGATGCGCCCGCCATCGCCGAACCAGTCTGCCAGTTCCGTATTGTGGGTATGTCCGCACAGGCAGATGACCTCCCGACGGGCAAAGAGCTCGCGGAAGTGCCGCCTTGCGAGCGTATCTGCCTCACTTCCACCACCGTGGAAGAACCAGCGGCAGTTTTCGCCGTCGTAAGGCAGCAGCGGCCCGTGAACCAGAACGAAAGTATGCCGGGCGCCCTCGGTTTCTAGAAGAATTCGCTCCAACTCAGCGTCATCGGGCTTGTTGAAGTCGAGAACGATGTAGGCGTCGTCACCTATGCCGAACCAGAAGGTGGTGCCATCGACAGGCTTGCCGAGCTCTTCGGACAGTCGCGCAGGCATAAACTCGCGGTACGCCCGACCCGCGCCGGTGCCCCGGATATCGTGATTGCCCGCAACGGTCACGAACGGCAGTCCGCACAACTCTTCCTTAAAGCTGTCCATCACATCGCAGAGCATCTTCTTGTGCACATCCGGATTGCCGCAGTCCCCCTGGATAAGGTCCCCGAGCTGGAAGACCATCCGGGTGTCGTCGTCGATCAGGCAGGCGGCTCGCTTGAGCAGCCGCGGGCAACGCTCACGCCACATCTCGCCGTTTCGGGCAAATTCTGCCCGCTGCACTCTGTTGAGCCATTCTACCGGCTCGTTATAGTCTGAATGATAGACACTTGCAGGTTCGGTATCGAAGTGGGTGTCTCCAAGGAGAACTATTGAATATGACTTGTCAGAGCGTTTTGCCTCAGCAATTTGAGACCTGCCGAAAAGGGCTAGAGCAGCCAGCGAAGAGGCCGAAGCGGTCAGGAATTGTCTTCTGTCCATAAATAAGATTCGTTCAGTGTCGAACACAAATTTAAGGAATATTCCAAGAAAATTAAACTAACTTTGCAGAGATATGAAATAAGTTTTGGAACAATATGGAACAAACTGAACTTTTGGAACATCTCAGGGAGGTATGCCACCCGGGAAGGGGAAACAAGGACATAGTTTCCCTTGGAATGGTACAAAATATTGAGACAGAAGGAAATACACTCAGGGTTACACTAGGATTCCCTAAGCACAGGGACCCGCTTACGGAGTATCTTGTGGGCGCGACCAGGGCCTGTCTTGTCCGTCACCTGCCCGAAGGAGTGAACGGCGAGGTCAGGGCGGTTGTCGTGGAAGAATCTGAAGGCGGCGTTGGAAACGATGCGAAGGGCCGTTCAAAAGGCAAGGGCAATATAGCTGACCTGGACTTTTCGCAACTTGAAAACGTCAGGCATATCATAGGAATTGCGTCAGGCAAGGGCGGCGTTGGCAAAAGCACCGTTGCAGTTAACCTGGCTTGCGCTCTTGCGAGGCTCGGTTATAAGGTGGGACTTGCCGATGCCGACGTTTACGGTCCTTCAGTACCGGTAATGACGGGCACCGAGGATATGGCGCCGGGCGCAGTGCAGGAAGGCCCGAGGGAACTGATTGTTCCTCTGGAAAAATTCGGCGTGAAGTGGATGTCTGTCGGCTATTTCGCAGAGAAGGGACAGGCACTCATCTGGCGAGGACCAATGGCCTGCAACGCGCTGAAACAGATGATATTGCAAGTAAAGTGGGGAGAACTTGACTTCCTGCTCATAGATATGCCGCCGGGAACGGGTGACATTCATATTTCACTGCTTCAGGATATTCCTGTCAACGGGGCGGTCATTGTCACGACCCCGCAGAAAGTGGCTCTCGCCGATGTCGAAAAGGGCGTCAATATGTTCCGCAACCCGAATATCAACCGGCCGATATTCGGAATTGTTGAGAATATGGCGTGGTTCACGCCGAGGGAGCATCCGGATGAGAAATACTACATCTTCGGCAGGGACGGCGGTATCGAAATGGCTAAAGAGCTTGACGTTGAGCTGCTTGGACAGGTCCCTCTGGTGCAGGGCATAAGAGAATGCGGAGACAGCGGCGAGCCGGCGGCTCTCGGTTCGGGTCCAGACGCGGTAGCATTTGCGCAGATTGCCGACAAGCTGGCAGCCACCGTGGAATAAGCGGGGCGCGTTCGGGGCGGCCGGAGGGAGCGGAATGTGAGGCAGTTGCGCGGTGTGCGGCGAGGCGGAAGGATGGCGGCGAGAAGGCGCATCGGAGAGGCGGCCGGACGAGCAGCCGTCAGGAATTAGGAAAGAATTGGAATTGAGACAGATAGTATGGAAGTTAGGGCAAAGAAGGCGCTCGGACAGCATTTTCTGACCGACCAGAGCGTAGCGAAGCGAATAGTCGGGGCGCTCGGGGGCAGCGCGGCGGAGGTTTGCGGCACGGCGGAGGTTAACGGAAACGGCATCGCAAGCGGAGTCGCCGGCGAAAAAACAGACAGCGCAGGCGGCAGGGACAAGGTTCTGGAAATAGGTCCGGGTATGGGCGTACTGAGTCAGTATCTGCTTGAGCGTGAGGATATTGACCTGGTTATGATAGAGATAGACGGCGAATCGGTGGACTATCTCGTTTCGCATTTCGACAAGGCGGAAGGGCGCATCATTCAGGGCGATTACCTGAAACTTGACGTCGGAAAGCTGTTTGACGGCCCGTACCGCGTCATAGGCAACTTTCCATACAATATTTCCTCGCAGATTTTCTTCAAGATTCTCGAAGACAAGGACAGGGTCCCGGAAGTGGTCTGTATGATACAGAAGGAGGTTGCCGAGCGCATAGCCGAAAAGCCGGGAAGCAAGACCTACGGCATACTTTCGGTGCTGCTTCAGGCCTGGTACGACATAGAATACGTGCTGACAGTGGGGCCCGGTGCCTTTGTGCCGCCGCCAAAGGTGCATTCGGCAGTGATAAGACTGACCCGCAACTCGAGGACCTCGCTCGGTTGCGACGAGAAACTGTTCAAGACAGTAGTCAAGGCAGCATTTAACCAGCGCAGAAAGACCCTCAGAAACGCACTCAAGCCCCTCATTCCTGAAGGGCTTGATACGAGCGATGCCATATTTGACCTCAGGGCCGAAAGGCTCAGCGTTGAGGACTTTGTCTCTTTAACACTGCAAATCCAAGGGCAGCGAGCAGACTGACAAGCAGAATGATAGAGCAGATCAGCGAGATGCTGTAGCCCCTGCTGTATGCCGGCGGGGTAAAGCGCATCGTGAGCGTATGCTTGCCCGCAGGCACGTCCGCGCAGCGCAGCAGCTTGCCCGGAACAGTCTCGTCGCCCTCGTAAAGTTCTACAGGCAACTGCCTGCTCTCGTCCCCGTCTACAATCAGCGTCCAGCCGACAGGATAATAAACCTCGCTAAAGACAATTCTTCCGTCCTCCGGGCTGTCGTAGCTGTATTCCAGACAGTTAGGTGCATAGTTGGTCAATTTGACCTCACTTTCGGCAGCCTGTCCCGCAAACCAGGCGTTACCCCTTGCATAAGGATAGCGGAGCATCTGCTGGTCGCTGACTATGAAATACTTGCAGTTCATCGAAGCAAGACCGGGCAGATAAGGCAGACTTTCCTCTATCTCGCCAATGGTACCACCCGCATTGATGGAACGGACTAGAGTCTGGATTTCGGAAGAAAGTGTATTGTCGATAAATTCCTGATAACTTTGAAGCTTTGCAGGGGAATAACCGCCAATATTTTTATGCCAGTAAGAAGGATGGGAGTCATTGAAAATATTGACTGTCAAGTCCATAACCCTGTAAGACGGAGTCTTGTCCGCAAGAATCAGATCATCCACCGGGCGCTTGTTGAACTGGCTGTCGAAATTGCGAGGCGTGACAAAGTGGCTGTCATTAAGATAACGCTTGCCCACACCGAACATATCCACCAGAACGAGCAGACATACCATAAGCGAAGCGGTCATACGGCGGTTTCGGGCCAATTCCGGACGTGCCCGGAAGGTTTCCTTTGCTTTTTTCGGAACGGTATTGCCCCAGAACAGGCAGGCGCTAGCGATGGCGATGAGTATTACCGAACGCCAGGTGTCTGCCCAGAGAAGATGACGGCGGTCAGACTGCAGAGCCTTGGCTACCACATCCTGCATACCAGAGTCAGAAGCGCTTACAAATGAGCCGAAAATACTCTGTATCAACGCCATAACAAGGCAGAACGCTACCGAAGCGACTCCTGCGACAAGCACCTGACGGCGAAGGGTTTTTGCCGACTCGGAGCTGCCAGCCATAGAGTTGAGCATCAGGAAACCGAGCACGGGCACCAGCACCTGGAGCGCAACCAGAGACATGGATACGGTCCTGAATTTGTTATAAAGAGGCAAAGCGGTCATACATATCTTGGTAAACCACATAAAATGGCTTCCCAAAGCGAGCAGCACGCAGAATATGCTTGCCGCAAGTATCCACCACTTATTCTTGTCCCGGTAATAGAACAGACCCAGCACAAAGAGCAGGAACGAAATTGCTCCGAGATACATCGGGCCTGCGGTAAATGGCTGCGGACCCCAGTAGAGCGGCAGGTTGCTGCAGATTGCGTCAGCATCGGCGCCAGCCTTCTTGAACAGCTTGTAAGTATCGCTGCTGCCCGGCTTTACAGCTCCCGAAGAAGATCCGCCGTTATAGTTTGGTATGACAAGGTTAGGCAGTTCCTCCCAGCCGTATGACCACGCGGTTGCATAATCCAGGTCCAATCCGCTGCGAGACTTCTCACCTTCGGCATTTGTCGTGGTACCGCCACGCATTGAGTGAGGGGTATAGTCCAATGTAGGCAGCAGGACATTGGCATTGGTCGCAATGCCAACGCAGCCAAATACGAGCAGCATGGCCGAAGCGCTGAGGAAGCGTTTCATCCCCGCCTGTCTGCGCTCCTTGTTTGCACACATCCAGACAAGCTGAAAAAGGGCATACACAAACACCACTATGGCAAGATAATAAGTTATCTGAGGATGGTTTGCCTTTACCTGGAAACTGAGCGCCACGCCAAAGAAAACAGCCCCCAGAAGTGCTTTAGGCAGCCATTTCGCCGAGGAAAGCACCTGACGGTATGTAAATACCAGAGCCGCCAGAACCCACGGGAAAAAGGCTATTGCCTGCATCTTGGTATTGTGCCCGACCTGTATGATCTGAGGATTGTACGCGCAGAAGGTAACTGCAATTGCGCCTCCCGCCGCAATTAAAGGGTTGATTCCGAGGGCGAGCATCAGCAGGAATGCTCCCAGCAGCGACAAGAACATAAACGAAGCCGGTCTGCGCCCGGTCAGCAGCAGGTTGTACAACTTGCGCGTCCAGTCTCCTCCCGACGGGGGCGCAAAGGTCACATTTGGCATTCCGCCAAACATGGAGTTTGACCAGGCGGTCTTGTCGTCAGGATGCGCCTTGTTCCACTCTATTGTTTCATTGGCAGCGCCCTTCCATCCGGAGATGTCCGACTGGTTTACGATCTTGCCACCGAGCACCTGTGGGGTAAACGAGTAGGCCAGCACGAGCAGGCCGATGACTATGCCTGCATAAAGGAGTATCTTCTTTTTCATAACAATTCTACCAGCTTTTGTGTCAATACTTTACGCTCATACTTCGATATATCGCTGTGAATAGGGCAGTTGTCCCCTATCTTGAAGCGTTCCCACTGGGCGTCGATGAAACTCTGCACCGGTTCCAGCTTGTCCCAGTCGTACATCACACCCGCACCGGTCTGCGCAAGCACTGCGGCACAGGCACCGTCCTCCTGCCCGATTCCAAGGACAGGGCGACGGGCAGCGAGGTATTCGAACAGCTTGCCGGGATAGACCTTGGCGTATTCGGGCTCCTGCCGCAGAGGCAGCATCAGAATATCCGCCCCCTTCTGTGCGCTGACGGTTTCGGCGTGCGGCAGATATCCGAGATCCTGCAGGTTAGCCCCCAGGCCGCGGCTGCGTATCGCTTCGACTATCTCCTTGTCCGTCTTTCCTATCAGCTTGATTTGAAGCGCGCTGCGGAATTGTCTATCGCTCGTGCACTTCCTTGCGAGGGCGTCCCAGAGCTTGAGCGGGTTGCCGTCGGCAGCGAACAGCCCGGTGTGCACGATGGTGAAACGGCCCGGCTCGCGCTTAGGCTCGGCGTCAAAGTCGTCCTGGTCAAAGCCGTTGGTAATCAGCCTGACAGGCGTGGATGTCGCGCGGGCAAAATCCTCCTGCACCCTCGGGGTGACGGCAATTATGCAGTCGGCTTCGTCCAGCACGCTCTGTTCCAGCTCGTGATGCTTGCGATCCGCAAAAGGCAGCAGACCGAGATGCTTGTAGCTGAACATACGGGTCCAGGGATCGCGGAAGTCTGCAATCCATCTGATGCCCGTTGCCCGCTTGAGACCGCGTCCAATCAGGTGCACCGACTGAGGAGGTCCCGTTGTAACTACCGCATCTACAGGATGTTCCTTGAGGTAGTCAACAAGGAATCGCACCGAAGGCTTTACCCACGAAACGCGAGGATCCGGGATAAAGCAGTTGCCCCTGACGAGCAGCGCAAGCTTCTGCTTGAAACTTTTCTTGCCGGCATTGACGGGATTCACCCCGCCCTCAGCCTTTGACGCGCCGCCGACAAACTTTCTATAAAGATCGTAAGGCTCGCTGATTCGGGTCTTTATCACTTCGGCACATTCAGGAACATCGGCAAGCAAGCTTTCGTCCACGGCAAGACGTTCAGGGTTCTCCGGAGTATAGATGACCGGCTGCCAGCCCTCCTGCGGGAGGTATTTGGCAAACTTCACCCATCGCTGCACACCCGACCCTCCGGTCGGCGGCCAATAATAACTTATTATCAGTATCCTTTTCATTTCAGTCCAAGTTCCTGTTTCATCGCTCGCAGCAGGTCAAACGCCTGAAGCGGTGTCATATTGTTCAAATCTGCTTCCTGCAGCCTCGATTTGAGAGACGCGAGCGTAGGGTCATCCAACTGAAACAGAGATAGTTGCAATGTCCCGTCATCGGACGAGTCCTTCTCCAGCGCAACCGCCTGCTTTTCCCTGCGCTCAAGATTGCGCAACGTCCTTTCCGCAGACTCGACAATCTCGCGCGGCATACCGGCAAGCCTTGCCACGTGGATTCCGAAACTGTGAGCCACGCCTCCCTTGCATAGCTTGCGCAGGAAAATGATGTCGTGTCCCTCTTCCTTTACGGCAATGTGGTAGTTGCTGACCTTTGAATATTGGGTTTCGAGGTCGTTGAGTTCGTGGTAATGGGTGGCAAACAGGGTTTTGGCTCCTTTGCCGTAAACGCATATGTACTGGACCAGAGCCCGTGCGATGGACATTCCGTCATAGGTCGAGGTTCCCCTGCCTATCTCGTCGAGCAGCACCAGCGAACGTTGTGACAGATTATGCATTATCATCGAGGTCTCGAGCATCTCGACCATAAAGGTGGACTCTCCCCTCGAAATGTTGTCGCTTGCACCAACGCGGGTGAATATCTTGTCGAAATAGCCCATCCTTACCGAGTCGGCAGGGACGAAGGATCCGGTCTGAGCCATCAGCACGATGAGCGCTGTCTGCCTGAGCAGCGCCGATTTGCCGGCCATATTCGGACCCGTAAGTATCATCACCTGCTCACCGGAGCTGTCAAGAAACAGGTCATTAGGCACATACTCCTCGCCCGGACGCATCAGAGTTTCCAGCACAGGATGACGTCCCGCCTTGATATCCAGCACGTTACTCTTGTCGATAACAGGTCTGCAATAATTTCTGTCCAGCGCCTGCCGAGCAAATCCCTGCAACACGTCAAGCCGGGCGATTATTGCGCAATTCGTCTGTATCTTCCTTATCGAGGCCTGCACGTTTGCTACCAGATCCGCATAAATGGCGGTTTCCTTAGCAAGTATGGTTGACTCCGCGCTGCTTATCTGGGCCTCATATTGCTTGAGTTCTTCGGTCACATAGCGCTCTGCGCTTACCAGGGTCTGCTTGCGTACCCACTCCGGCGGCACCTTGTCCCTGAAGGTGTTGCGAACCTCAATATAGTAGCCGAATACGCTGTTGTAACCTATCTTGAGCGAATTGATTCCCGTCTTTTCAACTTCCCTCTGCTGCATTTTCAGGAGTTCGTCCTTGCCTCCCGACGCTATGCCGCGCAGGTAGTCCAGTTCTTCATCCACGCCCGCTGCAATCACCGGCCCCTTTCCGACCTGTGCGGCAGGGCTCTCCGCAAGTGTGCTGAAAATTTTCTGTATCAATTCCTTACAGGCATCGAGTCTGCCCACGAGAGCGCCCAGCGCCCCGGAAGGGCATTCCTGCGATGCGCAAAGCTGCGAAACCGGCTCCATCTGCGAAAGCCCACGGCCGAGCTGGAGGAGTTCACGCGGAAGAATTCGACCCGTAGCGGCTCTCGAAAGGCTGCGTTCCATATCCCCGACCTGGGAGAGCAGCGAGCGCAGGTCCTCCAGCGCATCTTCGTTTCCGACGAAGCTCTGAACGACATCCTGCCTTGCTTCGAGGTCCTTGAGGTCCAGCGACGGCATACTGAGCCATTGGCGTAACAGTCTGGAACCCATTGCAGTACAGCATCGGTCCAGAACATCGACGAGGCATACGCCCTCCTTCCCGGCATTACTTGAGAATACCTCGAGATTCCTCAGAGTAAATCCGTCCATCCAGACAAAGCGGTCGGCATCGATGCGCGAAATGCTGCAAATGTTCTTCAGCCCGGTATGGTGGGTCTGCTCAAGATAGAAAATCAGCGCACCTGCCGAGCAGACGGCAAGCGGGTAGCGGTCCACGGCAAAGCCCTTCAGACTCCTGACTCCCAGCTGGTTACAGAGCTTCTCCTCCGTCGCTTCAGGTACAAACGCCCACTCGTCGAGGGTCGAGATATAGACATCCCCAAGCCACTCGCGCACTTCACGGACCGATTCCCGCTGCACCACCACTTCCTTGGGAGCAAGCGAGGACATAAGCGTACGGACAAATTCCTGCGTTCCCTGTGAAAGCTGGAAAGTTCCTGTGCTTACGTCGAGAAAAGCCACGCCTACGGAGTCTCCGTTGAAGCAAAGTCCTGCAAGATAATTGTGTTCTTTTTGGGTCAGCATAGCCTCGCCAAAAGCAACCCCGGGCGTAACTATCTCGGTGACACCGCGTTGTACAAGCTTGGTTTTGGCCGTGGCCGGGTCTTCGAGTTGGTCGCATATGGCAACCTTGTAACCGAGGCTGACAAGTTTCGGAAGATAGGTATCAAGTGCGTGATGCGGAAATCCCGCCATAGGAACGTCGCCCTTGTCACCGTTGGACCGTCTGGTCTGAACAAGCCCTATCAGCTTGCTGGTCAGCACCGCATCATCGGAATAGGTCTCATAAAAGTCCCCCACCCTGTAAAGCAGGATGGCCTCCGGATGCTGCGCCTTTATGGAAAAATACTGCTTGAGCAGCGGTGTATCTTCGTTTGACTTTGCCATAACAAACAAAGGTACGAATAATTTCCGTTAACCGCTCACTTTCCAGTCTTCAATCCGTCTGTTTGCAGTTGAAATACTTACGCCGATTTTACCTTTTTTAAGGGTTATTTCAATTTCCTCCAGACTATACCGGTGAGTAATCAACGGCATGGTGTCGATCAGTCCCTGCTAAAGTCCCGACTTAAGTGTTTTCACAACGGGCACGAACGGCAGCTGATGGACCGCTGCGATGACGTTTCGTGAAATTCACCTAGCACCCGAATCGCCGTTCTACGGGCCTCCAAGGCACATTCCGGGTCCAGGTGGCACCAAATTGTGCTCACCTGCACCCATATCAGAAGTTAAGTGCTTGATAATCAATAATGGCAGGTGCCAGGTGAATTTCACGAGCAAGGCTCATCCCATTCTTTTGTACATCATTGATACTTTATTGCTAACTTCGCAGCGCTTTTCGTTCGTTATCGCAGAATCAAGCACGAATGGAAAAGCAGAATAGTAGTAGTGTATGACAAAGGAAATGACTCAGGGTAAGCCTCTTGGGCTTATTCTCAATTTTGCCTGGCCCCTTATTCTGGGCAGCATACTGCAGCAGGGTTACAGCCTGGTTGACGCTGCCATCGTGGGCCACTATCTTGGACTCGGATCCCTGGCTGCCGTCGGGGCAAGTTCGTCCGTGATTTTTCTGATTCTTGGCTTCTGCAACGGATGCTGCGGCGGCTTCGGCATCCCGGTAGCGCAAAGATTCGGCGCACGGGACTACAAGGAAATGCGCCGATACGTAAGGGCTAGCCTTAAACTCAGCGCAGTGCTGTCGTTATGCATAGCCATCCTCACCTCCATCCTATGCTCACTTATCCTTAAATGGATGCGCACCCCGGAAGACATCTTCCAGCAGGCTTACAGCTATCTTCTGATCACCTTCATCGGTATACCCTGCACGATGTTCTACAACCTACTTGCGAGCATCATCAGAGCTCTGGGAGACAGCAGGACTCCATTCTACTTTCTCATCCTCGCATCGGTGCTGAATGTCTTAGGAGACTATCTTCTGATAGTCGGCTTCGGCATGGGCGCAGGAGGAGCAGCCCTTTCCACTCTTATCGCCCAAGGTGTGTCGGCCCTGATGTGCTTCAGATATATGAAGAAACACTTCCCCGTACTCAACGTCAAGGATGACGACATCAAGGGAGCAGACTGGGAGCACCAGAAAAGACTTCTCTCGATAGGCGCTCCGATGGGGCTTCAATTCTCCATTACTGCCATAGGAAGCATAATGCTGCAAAGTTCTAACAATGCCCTGGGTACGATATGCGTATCGGCTTTTACCGTAGGAATGAGAATCAAGATGTTCTTCATCAGCCCTCTTGAGAACCTTGGCATAGCCATGGCAACCTACTGCGGACAGAATCTGGGAGCAGGAAAAACAGAACGCATCAAGCAGGGTTTGTGGACAGCAATGATGATTCTGACGGTCTATGTGATTGTGGGGAATCTGATAATGTTCCCTATGGCCGACGATTTCGCAAGGATGTTTGTGGACTCTTCTCAAGGAGAAGTGATAGACAAGGTGGTGCTGTTTCTCCGCGCTTCAGCTCCGGCGTGGATATTCCTTGGCACGCTTTGCACCCTGAGGTATTCAATTCAGGGACTGGGATTTACAAGGCTTTCGATGGTTTCGGGGGTATTCGAGATGGTGGCTAGGATTGCAGTGAGTCTTCTGATGGTGCCTTCGATGGGTTTCCTGGGAGTGAGTCTGGGCGATCCCACGGCCTGGCTTGCCGCCTGTGTATTCCTTGTGCCGGCAATCCTCTATGTTTACAAAAGGGTCAGCAATGAGGTGAGAGCATAGAATACAGCGAAGCCACAATAAGGACACCAATAGTTATATTTCGATATGTCCGCGACACTTGTCAGAATTGGTTGTGCACACTTAGGACAATACTTCAGTGATCCGTCATTGGATTTGAAAAGATATTTGATTACTTTGTTGCAGATGTAAAAGAAATATGATAAAATTGTAAAAAAAAAGAATAATGAAGTGTATTGCCTGTATCATAGGGATTTTGCTCAGTGCCGTTTCTACCTTGGCAAGTGATTATAAATTAACGTTTTGCGTCAAGGCCGAGGATGCGTTGTCCGAGGATGGTGTGTGTGTTGTGTCCGGCAAGAATGGGAGCCACCAGAGCAAGGGTTTCAAAGTAAATCAAAGCGTTGTACTTGAACTTGGCAAGGGACAATATGACTTGGAAATTTTCCTTCCCGGCTGCAAGAAATATACAAAGGAAATCCTGCTGGACGAGGATTGCAATCTCGGCAATGTGATGCTGGAAACGGAAACCCTGCAACTTGAGGGCGCCTCGGTTTCAGCGGGCAGCAACCATCTGTCGGTAATAAACGAGACAATCTCATACGACGTTTCTTCGGACCCGGCGAACAGGACCCGGCCTTTGAAGAAGATTCTTACAGAGCTTCCGTTCGTCAAACTGGCCGGGGCGAAGGAGGATCTGGAGGTGACTACCGGGACCTTCCTGATTACGGTCAACGGTCGCAAGAATCTGGCAATTAACAACTCCAATGTCAATTATGTAGCGGAACTCCTTCAGGGCAAGAACATACGCTCGATCAGCATCAATCTGGCTCCAACCGGAGAATTTTCAAGATACTCGGCAGTTATCGACATCGTAACCGACACGAGCCTGCTCAACGATTTTGTCGCCGGAAACATAGGAATCTCGGGAAGCGATGCAGTCAATGCAAGAGCAAATGCAGCCGTGACGGTCAAGTCGGGCAAACTTGTTGCCGTGCCGTCTTATTCATACAATTACTCCGATGCCCGTATGCACTTCAACGAGTCACAACGCACGCCTGCAAACAGTTCGGACCCGGTTTACCATAATGCGGACACCGTCAAGAGCGACAGAGGCGGAACTCACAGAATTGGACTTGATATGAGCTATGACTTCAGTTCCAAGGACGTGCTGTTTGCTGACGCATCATTCAGCCACAACTGCAACAACAAAGAAAAATCATCAGTCTTCTACCGTGGGGATGAATTGATTAGCGCGCAGGCGGCAAACATCTCGGGAAAGTCGCAGAACCTGAGTGCAAATATCTCGTACCAGCATCGTTTCGGAGACGAACTGCCGCATTCGCTTACTGCGCAGTACAGTCTGGGGTCAAACCGCAACAATACGCTGTATGACTTGAGCGGAATCTAATCTGACAACAACATATCCTCACTATCTCAGACGATGACTTTGGACTACTACAGGATGGTGAATATGAATCTTAATTATTATGCCACGGCAGGATATACCAACAGGCACTACAAGAGTACCAGCGGTGCAGAATCGCTGCTGGATTACAGGCAATCAGTTCTGTTTGCAAGGGCAAACCTTTCATACAGAATCAAGAAGCTGATGCTTTCGGGCGAACTGACATTGGACCATACCCAAGATATCCGGACAGACAATACAGCATTATACAATATAAGGGTTTCATACCCTGTTGCAGCTGGACATATGCTGCTGTTCAATACTTCTTATTACATATACAAGCCAGAATTGTCCTATCTCAATTCATATCAGGACAATTCCGTTGCCGGCTCCAGTTCTTTCGGCAATCCGGACCTGGAGGCACAGAAAACCCTGTCATTTAT
>SFJA01000011.1 GCA_004556005.1 Bacteroidales bacterium
CAGACCGTTCCCGAGTCCCAGATCAAAATAACCTATCCAGGCAATGACGCTTGAAACAGTCATCCAGATGCCGTATTCAGTCGGATTGACATATCGTATGGTCAAAGGAACTACAAGAAGTGTACATACGATTGAAATGAGCTTTGCCGCAAAAGAGACGGCAATATTGACCAAAGCCTTCTTCGACCGTGCAGAAGAAAAGTCAATCAAATTATTGATACGAGTTTTCAGTCCCATTGCCCCAGCCTACTTTTCAGAACAGACGGAAGCAGGTTCACGATCAGAAACGTAATTATGCACACACTAACAAGTTGAGCGCAAAGAGAAACCTGCATCAATTGACACAATAACAACACCCCAACCACCACCGCATCAGCGCCGATTTCCACCAATAAGGTGCCGACAGGACTCAGACCCGCATCCATCAACATATGATGCAGATGCGTCCTATCTGCCGAAAAAGGCGAACGGCCGCGTACCATACGCATGGTCATCACCCTCAAAGTATCGAACACGGGAACGGAAAGCACGGAAAGACAAAATGCCATCAGGCTGAATCCGGACAGGTCAAAAGGCTCATATTTGAAGCCTTTGCCGTTGAGGACCCTCAGGCACATTGCAGCAAAGACGACTCCCATCATAAGGGAACCACCGTCTCCCAGGTACATCTTGGTCTGTTTACCAAAGAGATTGTGGATAAAGAACGGTATCATCGCGCCCAGACTTATGAAGGCGAGTGCGGCATAGGAGTATTCGTGATGAAAGAAGAAAAAAAGTCCGAAGCAGGCGTTGGCGAAAATGCAGAATCCGGACGCGAGTCCGTCAACCCCGTCGATAAGGTTGATGGCGTTGACAATTCCTACCATAGCCACGCAGCTGAGTATCATCGCCGGAACGATGCCCAGCCTTTCGATGCCGAGCACTCCCTGGAAGTTGCACATCAGCGAGCGGGTCCCGTAAACGACAAGCAGGCTGACCAGTATCTCGATAGTGAATTTGAGCCAGGCCGGGATGTCCAGAATGTCATCCATTGTGCCGATGTATAGCATTATCATCATTGCTCCCAGAGTGGAGAACAGATCAACCGAACCTATCGTGGTCTTGAAGAAACACAGGCCTATCACTATGCCGAAGAACACAGCCACTCCACCCAGAAGCGGCACCGGGGACTTCTGAAGTTTCCTCTCGGAAGGCGAGTCCGTAAGATTCTTTTCCCGAGCGATTCTGAGCACCGGAAAATACACCATCCAGGTCGCCACCATTGAAATGACGATCAGAATCAGCATTATGAATACCGGACGCATCATTTACGCAGATACACCAAAGCAGAAACCACAAAGGCAAGCAGGAAGAAGAATGCCATTATCTTGACTGTACTCGGGCCGCTCTTGCGTACAGGCACGGTCGGAGCGACAATCTGAGCAAAGACAGGTGTATCCTGCTGGACCCTCAAACGCGCGTTCTGCACCTGCTGCGAAAGCGAGGTAAAAAGCTGGTACTTCAGATTGACGTCATTCTGCAGCCTCTGCTGCTCAATCTTCGCGCTTTGCAGCACGAAACCCTGATGCGAGTCAACATACCAGGAGAGCTTTTTCTGCGCCTCGTAATAATCACTTTTCGCTTCTTCGTACATTTCCTCGAAAAAAGCCAGGTCCTTGCGGGTTTTGTCAGTACGGTATTTTCGGACGAATTCTTCCAGATGAGCAAGAAGAGCCCGGGAAGTCTGGGCGGCAACCACCCTATCCTGCATTTCGACGCTGATGGTAATCAGGTAGGTACGTTTGTCGACGCTGACATCGATGCAGCGCGAAAGAGACTTGACTATGCCGGCCTGCTCCTTTGTAAGCTTGAAGGCATCGAAAGAGAGCGAATCTTCCGCCGCAGCATCATCCTTTGGGGAAGTCAGGGCACTGATCGCCTTGAACGGCAGGCTAAGGACCACGTTCCACCAAGGCTGGCGGACACAGGTGCTCAGATAGCCGTAGAGAGTGGTGTCACATTTCTCGGAATTGACCTGGGTACCAAGCAGTTTTATCATAAACTCCGGAGAGGAGATGATATCGGGATAAACAGTTGGGAGAAGCGCCTCTGTGTTGTTCAGCATATTGTTGGTAATCCCCGCCATTGCTGCCAGAGAAGTGATGCTGCTCTGCCTGTAGGAGAGTTCAGGCGAAACCTTTGATACCACCGTATAGGTCCTGGGAATGCTTTTCGCGATTCCAAAACCAAGAAGAGCACCGAGCACAGACCAGATAAGCATCATCTTCCAGTGGCGGAAGACCTTGCGAAAAACCGCCCCGAGGTCAATTTCGCGCACTTCAATCATTTCATTGCTTTCCATGGCATTACTTCTTGATTACAAGATTGACGATGGTAGCGACCATTGCAGCAACAGATGCAGCAGAAGAGCTGATCGACATAATTTCGGTTGCCGTAAGTTTGTCACGCTCCGGACGGCGAGGCACTACGATTTCGCAGCCCGGCTCAACCCTTGCGTTCATACCGGTTGAAGCAGTGCCGTTCAGATACAGCACATACACCTTGCTCCTGCGGGCATTTTCATTGAAACCTCCCGCCTGACGCACATAATATCTGACAGGCTTGCCGGACACGAAATGAACGGTATTTGGGAAAAGTACCTCTCCCTGAATCCTGACAGTGGTCGTACGTTCAGGAACAATCACCTCATCACCGTCGCGAAGGATTACATCATAATCGGATCCGGGGTTTTCCAGGGCCTTGTCCAATTGCAGCCCTACAGGATATATCTCGTTAACTTTCAACTTTTCAACATCAATTTCTTCCTTATCTGCAGTCTGCCTGACAATCTGTTGCAATCCTGTTCTGACATTGCGCTCATAGGTGGAAATCCTGCGGCGCAGCATTGCTCCGTGCACATCAGCATTGCCGGTAGCCCCTCCTGCTCGGGCAAGAAGGTCGGAGAGACGGAACTGGCGTCCCGTAACGGTATATTGACCGGGATAATTGACTTCCCCGGTGATAGTTACAATCTTCTGTTCGACGAATGAAGGTATCTTGCGCACTGACACTACGTCATAAGGTTTGAGTGTAAACTCGGGATCCCCGTCGACCATAAGACCGTCTGCTATGCGGAAGGTAAAAACTATCGCCGTGGTGTCAGGCTGAGAGACGGAGTCGGAATCAAGTATGCGGCGGCCTACCTCAACATTGAAACTTGATGCACCTTCATTGAGTCCACCGGCAAGAAGTATGAGATCCTCGACAGTCATATTGTCGGCATATTCGAAATTTCCCGGATTGTTGACATAACCGTTGATGGTAACGTCACCCTTCGGTGAGATTTCGTTGACGTTGGAAATGGACAGGATATCATTTTTCCTGAGTATCACATCATCGGCACTGCCGTCCATAATCGCTCCGAGAGGAAGGGCAAGGACCTCGAGTGAGCGGTCGGGCTTTTCACGAATTATCTGAGCGCGGTTCAGGAAAGCATCGTCCATAAGGCCTCCGGCACGGAGAATGAGCTGCCTTACGGTGCCTATCTGTTCGCCGAGTTCGTAAAATCCGGGACGGTAAACCGAACCTCTGACCTCGACTCGGTTTTCATAGAGTTTCTGGGCGCTGCCGAAAATACCGACATAAACCTCGTCGGCATCACTGACCGGGAAAGAAGAGAACTGTTCAGCTGAAAGGGTGAAGATGCGGCGCTCAGGGCCGTCGTATCGAACTACCCTGGCTTCAGAAACATAGGCATCACCGGTAAATCCACCGGCATAGTCTATCAGTTGCTGGATAGTCTCGCCTTGCTTCATTTCGTAGATCATAGGCCTCTTTACACCGCCTTCTATCCTGACAAGGGCAGAGTAAGGAGGAACCATTATCACATCACCTTCCTTCAGGCTGACGTCGCAACTCTGGTTGCCTTCAAAAAGGAAGGAATATATGTCTATGCCTGCAATCTTTTCGCCCCCGCGCATAAGCTGAACATCTCGAAGCGAACCGGACTCCGATACTCCCCCGGCGCGATACAAAGCATTGAATACACTGGAGAATGAAGACAGCCTGTAGGTCCCGGGAACCGCTACGTCTCCCATTATGTTTACCTGTATGGACCTGATGTTTCCAAGGGTAACGCTAATCTGCGATGAAGGGTTCTCCCCGCCTATGCCCGAATAGCGCTTGGCAAATGCAGCCTTTATCTTGCCGGTAGCCTGTTCGATGGTAAGTCCGCTGAGCTGAAGCGAACCTATCTGTGATACCATAACACTGCCCTCGGGCGAAATGGTCCTGCGTATTGTCGCCTCATTGACGCCCCAGATATCAATGATTATCTCGTCGCCGGGGCCGAGAACATAGTTTTTTGGAGTAGCGGCGTTGGTATTTGGCTCGAAACTGAGTCTGTCCGAGTTGAAAACATCACGGCCGAACACGGTCGGTTTCGAATCTTTCTTTATTCCGGCGATATCCGTGGCCGATTTGCCGTCAACGGGCGGAACATATTCCTTTCGTGTCGGGCGTATTGATTCGAGCCCTGTTGAAGATACCGTACCCAAGTTCAGTGTAGCTGACTCCGTTGACTGATTCTGATACTTCTTCATCAGGCGCTGAAGTTGGGAAGTAGGCACGCCCTTTGACAGCAGTTCGTTTGCAATCTGCTTCTCGGATTTGCCGGCAGCAACGGCCTGCGACACATAATTGATAACCGCGTCGTCCGTCATCTGAGCATAAGACGGGACGGCAAGGAAGAGCATCAGCGCCGAAATGACATAGTATTTTCCTTTTCTGTTCATTATCTTGGTATATGCTTGATAATCTTTGATTTGAATTTGTATTCCAGCAGTGTGTCAAGTGACAGGCTCTTCTGTACGCCAGTTCCGCTCAAAGCATACAGATCCCGCCTAAGCAACTCATCCGCCCTTTCCCGGACATCTTCTCCGTAAAAAGACACGAGCGAAGCGATGTCAAGCAGGAAAAGTACTCCTGTTTCTTTCAGTTCCAGACAATCTTCCACACTGAGAAAGCCATAGCGCTCAGGGTGTGCAAGAACCGGAACATACCCTTGGGAAAGAGTCCTGGTCAGAAGCTCGCGGAACTGCTGCGGAGGATTGTACAGGGATGCATCGACCAGCACCCTCCTATGCTCCAGGCATAGCAGGTCGGCGGACTGCAGTCTCTCGGCAAAAAGCGAATCGAGCAGATACTGCCCCGCAACGTGCAGGCTGACGGGGCCACGGTATGAGCGTTTCACTGCGGCAAGCGCGTCCTTCAGGTCCTGAGTGCGCAATGGGTTAAATTCCATCACGTGGGGAGTGAACCATACGTCAATAACCCCCGCGGCCTCATATCTCGACAGCACAGGAAGGATGCCGGCAAAATCCTTTATCCCATCATCAAAGCCGGGAAGGAGATGCGCGTGAAAGTCAGAGTATCCCCTGAGGAAGCCGGAATCGGCCAGTGTGATATGAGTATTGAAGAGTCCCACTTCGCCGAGCCTTTTACCTATCTTCTGAAACCGCGAAGTCTCTGGGTAAGAGAGCCGTCAACAGCAAGTTTCATCATCTTGCGGGTCTGCTCGAACTGCTTCAGCAGACGGTTGACGTCATTGATTGTGGTTCCCGAACCTGCGGCAATCCTGCGCCTGCGCGATCCGTTGATAAGTTCAGGATGCTCCCTTTCAAACGGAGTCATGCTCTGAATCATAGCCTCAGTAGGCTTGAATGCGTCATCAGGAATGTCCACGTCCTTGAGTGCCTTGTCCATTCCCGGAAGCATTCCGGCCAGATCCTTGATATTTCCCATCTTCTGGACCTGTTTGAGCTGGTCATAGAACTCATTGAGAGTAAACTGGTTTTTGGCAATCTTCTTCTTGAGTTCCCTGGCCTGTTTCTCATCAAACTGCTCCTGCGCCTTTTCCACGAGACTGACGACGTCACCCATTCCGAGTATCCTGTCAGCGACACGGGCCGGATAGAAGATATCCAAAGCCTCCATCTTTTCGCCCGTAGAGACAAACTTGATAGGCTTGCCGGTAACGGCCCTGATGGAAAGCGCGGCACCTCCACGGGTGTCGCCATCCATTTTTGTAAGAACGACTCCGTCATAGTCGATGGCTTCATTGAATGCCACGGCGCTCGCCACGGCATCCTGTCCAGTCATTGCATCGACGACGAAAAGACTTTCCGTAGGTTTTACGGCATCGTGCATTTCCTTGATTTCCGCCATCAGCTCGTCATCGACGGTCAGACGGCCGGCAGTATCGACAATCACCACGCTGTAACCCTCGGCACGCGCCTTCGCAAGCGCAGCCTTTGCCACCGTGACAGGATTCTTCTCCCCTTCCACGGTAAATACAGGCACTCCGACCTGCTCTCCGAGGGTCTGCAACTGCTGAATCGCAGCCGGACGGAAACAGTCGCAGGCTGCAAGAAGAACCTTCATACCCTTCCTGTTCTTCAGATGCAGTGCCAGCTTGCCGGAGAAGGTTGTCTTTCCGGAACCGTTGAGACCGGCTACCAGCACAATTCCCGGCTGCCCCTTGACGTTGATTGCGACATCCTCCGAACCCATGAAGTCCGCGAGTTCATCGTGGACAATCTTCACCATCATCTGCTGAGGTTTCACCGCTGTCAGCACATTGGAGCCCAGAGCCTTTTTCTTTACCCTGTCGCAGAATTCTTTCGCGACCTTGTAGCTGACGTCCGCGTCGAGCAGCGCCCTGCGAATCTCCTTGATGGTTTCGGATATGTTTATTTCGGTGATTTTCCCTTCACCCTTGAGTATCTTGAACGACCTTTCAAGCCTTTCTGACAGATTATCAAACATTGCAAAGTAATTTATTAACCTACAAATATATAAAGTATTTTCAAAAAATCAGCTTCATATCGGCATCGAGCATTCCGGATGCCTTGTCCTCAGGAACAAAGCGCCACCCTCCGATTATGGAAGGGTCCGAGATGTCGTGAGAGTCTATGACACCTCTTTTCTCGAAGAATTGTCTTATCAGTTCCCTGATTTCGGGAAGCTGGCCTATCACCCGGGTATCGAGTTCCTCATCCGGGATAAGCGCACCTTTCAAGAGCAGGTCCCCGCCGCCGCTGGCGCGGTAGGATGTCATCGCCACCGTGTAGGTCTCGTGCTCGGAAAAAGTTCTGCCGTCCGCAAGAGATTCAATCCTGATACGCTGTCCTTCAGGGGCATTGATATCTACGGTATAATTCAAACCGCCGGCAGAATCGAAATTGTAGGTTCTTCCGACAAAAGACCAACTGTCGGAACCGGTACGCTCATCCCTGCCCGGCCTGATTCGCAGAAGGTGTTCAGATTCTGTCTCTATCCACTGCGAATAAGAATATTCAAGGTAAGACAGAATCTCACTGCCGGTCATTGACATCACATACAGCTGATTCTCATAAGGATAGATAGAAAAAAGATCCCTTACCCTGACAGTGCCTTCCGGTATGGTTCCGTTAAAGGAAAGCGGTGCGGCGAACGAAATGTCAGCGCCTGAAGATTCGATCTGGACATAGTGCAGGAAGTTGATATAATCACACATCCCCCTGAATGACTCACGCGAAAGCAGGGGCATCTTGAGAGAACCGACCGGTCTTGCGGTATAGCGTGAAACTGCATCGATGTCGGAGGCGAAACGGCATCTCATATCCTTGTCCACTCTGTTCTTGTCCAAAAGTGCAACTTCAGGCCTGAACTCCATGCCAATGAATGACTTGCTTTTCCTTTCCATGCTGACCTCGACGTGACCGACAGCCGACGCGCGTGCACCTGAATTGACATATACTGTCTCTCCCTTCCTTGCAACAAGAGGCCTGTGGTCGTGAGCTCCTATCAGGACATCCACGCCATGGAGGGAGTAAAGAAGGTCAAGTGCCTGGTTTTCGAGCACTGAGCCGTCTCCTGTTCCGCTTCCGCTATGAACGGCCACAACGACCATCTGGGGGCGCTCCGCAGCAATCACCTCATCGACTCTTTTCTGGACACAGTCAAGCAGATTCTCAAACAGCAGACCATCCCAAAGATGCTGTGGAAGCCAGGCGGAGATGTTGGGATTGTTGAACCCGAGAACGGCAATCTTTATTCCTGCCTTGCGGACAACGGTATAAGCAGGAAAATACAGGCTGCTGTCCCTTGCGTTCAGCACATTGCCCGAAAGCAGCGGAATCCCGAAACCCGCAAGCTGGGCAGCCACCCTGTCATATACAGGATGCCCCGTTTCTATGTCGTGGTTTCCGAGAGTCACCACGTCATACCCCATATATTTAGCCACACGAGGATAAATGTGTGGAGTCACGGTATCTACAAAGTTGTAGTAATAGGCAATGTTGTCACCCTGAAGTATGTCACCTGCATCAATCAGCAGTACATTGTCCTTCCCGACCTCTGCGCGGAGACTGTCAACATAGTATTTTACCGACATGAGCGAGTGTTTTCTCTGACCTCCATCGGAAGATACGTCGAAATAACAGCCGTGCACATCGCCTGTCGAGACTATGTGCAGGGTTTCCTTGCGGGCAAAACCGCTCACTGCAGCGGCAAGAAGAAGGGCCGCCGTCAATAAATAACCTTTTGTCCTCATATTCCGAATAATTCACCCAATGTCCGCGGCGCGGCTTTGCGGCGCGGCTTGCGATAGCCTTTTTCCAGATTGAAATTGATTGCAAGAACCTGCTGCCAGCCACGGAACACCGGGATGCTCAGCTCAGGCTCGCTTACTTTCTGTCCGAAATGCAGAACGACTCCCGCCTCTATGAATCCTGATGAGCCGAATGGATGCCGATAAGCCAAAAGCATGCAGTCAGCCCAGAATGGTTTGGAAACAGGAAGATGATAAACCGGTTCTCCCGGATACAGCAGAGACTCGCCAAGGAAACGGTAAGGCTGCATATCGTAGCCCCACCAGATACGGTTGTCGATTACCCAGCCCTTCCTTTCAAGTTTCTGATTAGATTCCAGCCCCAAGGGCAGTACAGGCTGCTCGTCCAGGCTCCTGTCCCTCTGGTATGAAAGCACCGGGCCAAAATCGACACTGAGTTCATCCAGCCCGTAAACCTTGGGAGAATAGTGAAGATACGGATACAAAGTGTGGTTGTCAATCACATTCTTTTCATACTGACTGCAGGCAAAATGATAGAAATTTCCGGTCCAGCCCAGACTAAGAGGCCCGCAGAAATTCCAAAGTCCGCTTGACAGTATGCTGAAGCGTTCGCGCCTTGCAGGTTCGGCATCATCCCCGTGCTTGCCCATCCAGTCCAGAGCAAGTTCGGCATACAGGCTTTCAGTTCTGTACTTCAGCAGGAAACCGTCCAGGTTGTTGTCTTCGAACAGGTATGTCTCGTCAAAGAATGCTCCGTGATAGTCCCCCTCGGATATTGCACGCGGGAAACATCCTGCAGCAAAGCAAAGTTCGCCTGAGGACAGGGCAGCATCCATACGGTAATAGCAGGTAACCTCACCCAGAACACCCCCTGGGCCTGCCTGTGTGCCCAGATCCTTGAAAAGATTGACCCCAAGCATCACCCTGTGGTGAACGTCCTCCCCCGGAGCGAATATGAGCCCCGCCTCAGGGGAGAGCCTCACGGCATGGAAAGTACCGGAAGGATCTATGATACCCTTACTGCTGTCAAACTCCGAGTTGTCGAATAGATAATCAAATCCCAGCTTCCAGTCCAGCTTCTGGGCACGGACGGGAAGGCATATAGCAAGAGCTGCAACAACGGCGATCAATGACCTGTTCATAACACTTGACATCTAATATCCTACAAATTTAGTAAATTTGTGCTTTATGGTCAAATTATATACTCCGGTTGAACTCCCTTCAGGCAAGGGAGACCTGGTACTGAGCGACAGGATAATGATACTCGGCAGCTGTTTTGCCGACAGGATAGGCTGCAAACTCAGGGACGCGGGCTTCGACGTCTGCCTCAACCCATTCGGCACCCTGTACAATCCCGCCTCGGTCGCCGCCGCGCTCGAAAGACTTGAAAGTGGGGAACAATTCTCCCGAAAAGACTGCATTGAGATGGGGGCCGGCGCGGGGCTGGTCTGCTCGTTCTCGCACCACACTTCCTTCGCGCGGGCGGACGAGGAGCAGTTCCTAGCAAACGCAAACCGCGCGCTGGAGGAGGCTTCCGCATTCTGGAAAAGCTGCAACCGCCTGATAGTCACCTACGGAACCGCATTTGTCTGGACCAGGGACGGCAAGGTCGTAGCAAACTGCCTGAAACGCCTGCCGGCAGAATTCGACCACAAAATGATGGACGTCGGGCAGTGCCGCGCGCATATGGAGAGAGTGGCGGAGATTGCAGGCGGCAGGAAGCTGATGCTGACGGTCTCGCCCATCAGGCACCTCGCGCAGGGGGCTCATTCAAACACACTCAGCAAGGCGACCCTGCAGCTTGCCTCGGACTGCCTTGTAAGGGAAGGCAAGGCGGAGTATTTCCCGTCGTACGAGATAATCCTCGATGAACTGAGGGATTACCGTTTCTATGCCGACGACCTCGTGCACCCTTCGGACAAGGCCGTGGAGGTGATTTGGGAGAGGTTTCTGGATTGCTGCACAGCTCCTTCAGAGAGGGAGGTCATCAGACAGAACGAAAAAGCGGCACGCCGTATGGCGCACCGCCCGGTGCATTGAAAAAAGTTTTTCGTTAAGTTAGTGAAGTTTTTCGTTTAATTAGTGTTAACTATCTGACAACTCGCCCGTTGACTCGCTTGCTGAACGACTCTGACTGAAGATGGGAAGTATCTATGTCACCTGCTCCGTTGATTTCTATCTGGGTAGAAACCGTCTTTCCGGCGAGTCTGATATCCGCGGCTCCGTTGACCTGGATATTGAGTTCTGAAGCATTGATTCCGGCAATTTTGGCATCGGCTGCTCCATTGGTGTTAATTCTGATAAACTCAGCCTCAAGCGAGTCTATTTCGATATCGGAAGCTCCGTTGACCGTCAGATTGAACTGCTTTCCCGCCTTGATTCCTCCGTGGGACTCAAATTCAGCAGCACCGTTGATTTCCAGGGAGTTGAGAGTATCGGAACGCATATAGACGTCAATGTCCGACTTCTTTCCGAGCAAGTTCTTCTTGGTAAATTCCATATGCAGGGTACGGTCCTCGACATAAACCTTGAGACCTTCCATATCTCTCTCGGTTGCTTCCACTTTCACTTCACAGCTGCCGCTGTTGTAATTGATATCAAACGCTCCTGAGCATACTACTGAGTCAAATTCCCCGACATCGTAGCGGTTTACAATCTTTTCCTCATCGGCCTTTCTGGTCGTTTCGGAGGCACTCACGCCCTTTGATGATGAAGACTCGGAATCCTTGATTGTAACGAACCTGCAGGATCCGAGCAGGGCCGTTGCTGCAAGCAACGAGATAACGGCTATTCTTTTCATTTCTATATCAATACTTTAAGATTAACACCCAGGAGTTCCGCCTTTTTGAGGACTGCAGGCAGTTCCTCTTCTATGAACATCCTCTTTTCCTCCTCTATGATTCTTTCACGGGCATCGTCGGCGAGGAAGAAACCTATGCCCCTCTTGTTGAAGATGATACCTTTGTCGGTAAGCCTTTCGTAGGATCTTGCCACGGTGTTGGGATTGACCCCTATCGAGGCAGACCACTCACGTACGCTCGGGATGCGCTCTCCTGCGGCGTATTTGCCTGCAAGTACAGCCTCGCACATACTGTCGGCTATCTGTATATAGATAGGTTTGTTATTGTCAAATTCCATTGTACTAATGCTTTATTGTTCTGAGTCTGAAGTAGATGAGTACCATAGGCACTGCAATGCCCACGAAGTTGCAAATGTTCAAGATAACGTTGAATGCTCTCAGGTCGTCAACGGCGAACAGCTTTTCAAGAACTGACGGCATATCGAAGGCGTTTGTTATGGCAATCATAAGGAGCATTACGACAAAACTCAGAGCCATGGATACCAGAATGGTCTTGGCTACCTTTCCGCGCTTGAACACGATTGCGCCGAGGATGAAGAAGAGTATCGAACTGGTCCACATGGCCAAGATCTGCAGTACGGCAGCAATCCTGCTGACTTCGATTCCGCTGTAGAAGAATTCCTGTGCAGTCCTGTCGAATAACTGGAAGACGCCGGATATCAGTGAGTCGCCGTAAGCCGGAATCGTGCTGAGAATCAGGTCTACGCTACCGGACACAAGGACGAAGAAGAGAGGAAGCACGACACAGGAAACGAGAATCAGTGACAGTGTCTTTTCAAAAACCGATACGGGGAGAAGAACGAAGTCTGATCCGAAGCGCTTGTCCGTTATGTGTCCGTAGTGCTTTACCGGGAAGGAAAGTATTACCACAATGACGCATGTCCATGCAAGGGTCACTTTGAAAGGCATTGCAAAATCCGTAAGACTTCCGTTGGCAACAAGCGAGGTCAGCTCCACAAGTACAAAGGATATAAGCGGCATAAACGCCACGAGGAGCAGGGAGATTCCGTAATTGTTCCAGGCGTTTCTTGTATCGGTAACGAAATAATTCCAGAAACGTTTGATATTGAATACTTCAGACATGGCTTAGAATAATGATTTGATAAGTTCTTTGTTTTTGTGTACGGCGTTGAAAAGGGCTTCGACATTGACCTTGCTGTCCGCTCCGTCAAGATTCTGATATACCTGGATGAAGTTTCCCGGAAGCTGCTCGGACCATATGCTGGCCGGATTGAGCACGTTGCCATAATCGAAGTAGAGCTTGGATGAAATCTCTGCAAGGGATGCATTGAGAAGGACGTCCCTGCGGTCGAGGATGATGATAGGGTCGATGATGTTCTCAAGGTCACGCACCTGGTGGGTGGAGATTACTATGGTAGCATCGTCAGCGGTGTATTTGAGTATCGCGCTCCTGAACTGAGCCTTGCTCGGAATGTCGAGACCGTTGGTCGGCTCATCGAGGAAAAGGTATCTGGTTCCACAGGCAAGGGCAAAGGAAATGTAGCATTTCTTGAGCTGGCCGCAGGACATCTTGTTCATCTTGCGTTCAGAATCGTTTTCCAGTTCCTTCATTATTGCAAGGAATTTGTCCTGACTGTAGTTCGGCCAGAAGATGCCGTTGGAAGCGGCCCAGCAGGAAGCAGTGTTATTTACCGGTGCGACCTCATCCTGAAGGAAGAAAATATCGGCCAGGAATGACGGCTTGCGGTCGTAAGGATTCTGTCCATCAGTGTCGATACCGCCTTCCTGAACTTTCTTCAGACCGGCAAGCAGGGTCAGCAGCGTGGTCTTGCCTACTCCGTTTTCGCCGAGGAGTCCATAAATGCGTCCCGGCTCGAGAGTGAGATTGATGTTTTCCAGTACGGGCACTTTTCCGTAACTGAACTTAAGATTGTTTACCTGAATCATATTGTTAGTGTGTTAGTTCATTAATACACTGCAAAGGTAGTACAAATTTTTGAACTTCCAAGTTTTTTTTGATAATTTTGTGCGCTGAATTTTAACAAACCTTAAACCTTTATTAAGAATGGAGTATTTCATTAAAACATTCGAAAGGAGTCTCAAGAAGAACTGGGACAATCCTGCAATTACCGAATTCCGCTCAAGCACAATCACTTACGCCGAGCTCGCCGAGCATATCGAGACCATACACCTGTATTTCAGGAAGGCCGGTCTCAAGATTGGGGACAAGGTGGCGATAAATGCGCGCAGTTCTCTCAAATGGGCGGAGACCTTTATGGCAAGCGTTTCCGGCGGCTATACGACCAGCATACTGTTCAACGGATACACCCCTGCCGACACCCAGAGGCTCGTCTGTCACTCCGACAGCCGCATCCTCTTTACCGAGAAGGCTATCTACAAGGATATGGACTTTGAGCAGATGCCTCAGCTGCTTGCGGCGATAGATCTCAAGAGCGGGGAACTTCTTGACTCTCGCGGGGATTTTGCTGCAATCTACAATGCCCGCCACGATGCCTTCAAGGTCGCGCATCCCAACGGTCTTAAGGCCGAAGACATATATTATATAGACAGGCGCATGGATGAGGTATGCGGCATAATGTACACTTCCGGCTCGACAGGATTCCCTAAGGGGGTTATGCTTACCGTGGGCAATCTCAGCGCCAACGTCGATCTCATCCCTCGTCACTTCCCATACCACGAGGGCGAGAATTACGTGAGCGTGCTTCCTTACGCCCACATTTTCGGAATGACCTTCGACATGATTACCCCGCTCTGTCTGGGCATGCATCTGGTAACGCTCTTCGTGCCTCCCGTTCCATCGAACCTCAAGCCTGCGCTTCGACAGTTCCAGCCACGGGTATTCTTCGCCGTCCCTCTCATACTGCGCAAGATAATAGACGATTCCATAGGAGAATTCGTCACCAGCAAGTCCGGTCGCGCGAAGCTGGAGGACTACGAGAACAATCCTGACTTCTGCGATGCGCTCAGGATCATTTTCCTGTCCGCAATGGGTGGAAAGGTAGAAGTCATCGTTACCGGAGGAGCTGCAATCCCCGACCAGATCGAGCAGTTGCTTGCTGTCAAGCTCAAGGCTCCTTTCATAACCGGATACGGAATGACTGAATGTGCACCGACCATTTCGCTTGGTCACCTCGGCAGCTACAAGCTCAAGAGCGTCGGTGAGCCGGTGCTCGAACATATAGAGATTAAGATAGATTCCATTGACCCGCGTCACATCGCAGGTGAGGTTCTGGTAAGGGGCGACGTGGTATTCCCGGGCTACTACAAGAACGAAGAGGCCACAAAGGCAGCATTTACCGAAGACGGCTGGTTCCATACCGGAGACCTCGGGACAATCGACAAGCAGGGAACGCTCTTCCTTGTCGGACGAAGCAAAAGTATGATACTCTCTTCCAACGGGCAGAACATATACCCTGAAGAAATTGAGGTCGTGCTCAACAATATGCCATTCGTTGCCGAGTCTCTCATTGTAAGCCGCAACGAAAAGCTTGTCGCTATCATAGTGCCTGACCAGAATGCCCTTGCAGATGCGGGAACCGATGCCGAGAGCCTGACCCAGATGATGGATTCAAACCTGGCTTCTCTCAACAAGATAGTTCCGGCATACTCATACGTTTCATCATACGAAATACGTTATGAAGCGTTTGCCAAGACGCCGAAGGGCAGCATCAAACGCTTCCTCTACGTATAGTGAACTTTCATAGGAGCATATCAGATTATTTCGCCGCAATCTTTCCGGGCAAGATCCGGAAGCTTGCGGTAAATGCTATGCTGGGCTGCCCGAACAGGGACGGTAGCATAGGAAGGAACGGATGCTTGTATTGCAACAATGAAGCATTTAACCCAAGATATGCTTACCGTTCGGAAGGGAGCATAAGTTCCCAGCTGGAAGCAGGAATAAAAGAGACCTCCAACAAAGGACCTTTCTACGGCTATCTGGCTTATTTCCAGTCATTCAGCAATACCTACGGAAAGTTCGAGACCCTGGTATCCCTCTACGAAGAGGCTCTCTCGTTTCCCGGAGTCAAGGGTCTGGTGATTGCGACCCGACCCGATTGTCTTGAGCCACGCCTTCTGGACTGGCTGGAGCAGCGTTTCGGCAACAAGGCACCTGAGAATCACCCTTTTCTGCTGATAGAGCTTGGAATAGAATCGACTTTGGACAGCACGCTTGCCGCAATAGGCAGAGGCCACGACTTTGCCTGCGCGGAGAGTGCAGTGAAGGAACTCTCGTCAAGAGGACTGGAGGTAGGTGCTCACCTTATTATAGGGCTGCCGGGAGAGGGGCCGGAGCAGTATCTGAGACACATCAGAGCCATAAACAGCCTGCCGCTCAAGACCTTGAAACTGCACCAGCTGCAAATAATCAAGGGCACTCCCCTCGCCAGAATGTGGCAGGAAGGCAGTGCCCCTGTAAATCTTATGAGTGCGGAACAATACGCCCGCGTACTTGTACCACTCGTCCGTGAACTCCGTCAGGACATAGCTCTTGACCGTCTTGTCAGCGAAGCCCCGCCATCCCTGCTCCTCGCGCCCCGTTGGGGGCTCAAGCCCGGAGAATTTGAGTCTCTCTTCGAGAAGATCCTGCTCCGGGAAGAGCGTAAGGGATAAACCGGGTCCGGCTGCTATTCGTCTGCTGGCTTGAGTGTGGAGTAAACGTTGGTCACGTCCTCGTCATCTTCGAGCAGACCGGTAAGCTTGTCGAGGGTAAGCCTCTGTTCCGGAGTGACTTCCTTAAGATCGACGTTAGGAATCTGTTCAAATCCACCGGAGATGAGTTCGTATCCGTTTTCCTCGAGGTACTTCTGTATGCTTCCGTAAGAAGAGTAGTCTCCGTAAATGCAGATCACCTTGTAGGTGTTGCCGTCCTTGTCCTCTTCCTCCTGCTCGAAAAGCTCCTCAACGCCGTAGTCAATCATCTCAAGCTCAAGCTCTTCGAGATCGACACCCTCCTTTTCCTTTACACGGAAGGTACATTTGCGGTCAAACATGAACGACACCGAACCGCTGGTTCCCAGGCTTCCGCCGCACTTGGTGAAATAGCTGCGGACATTGGCAACGGTACGGGTGTTGTTGTCGGTAGCGGTCTCTACAAGATATGCGATTCCGTGAGGGCCGAAACCTTCGTAGATAATCTCCTTGAAGTCGCCCTGCTTGCTTTCGGTTGCCTTCTTGATCGCGCGCTCGATGTTCTCTTTAGGCATCTGCTCAGAACGGGCTTCTGCCATAAGCGCACGCAGACGCGGGTTACCGGTAACGTCAGGTCCTCCCTGCTTTACCGCGATGGTGATTTCCTTTCCGAGTTTGGTGAAAGTGCGGGCCATGTGACCCCACCTTTTCATTTTGCGTTCCTTGCGGAACTCGAATGCTCTTCCCATATTCTTACTCCTCTACCCTGATGATATACTTCTGGATGTCGTATGCCTCGATGGACTGCGGATACTTGTCCTCGATGGTCTTGTAGCACTTGAGAGCGGCCTTCTTGTCAGCAAGTTTCTCGTATGCAAGACCGGCCTTGAAAAGATACTGTGCAGCAAACACGTTGTCAGCCCTGGATGCAGCTGCCTCGAATGACTTTGCAGCCTCGGCATATTGCTCGAGTCCTACGTAAGCATCTCCGATGCAGGCGACGGCACGGGCTGCAAGAATCTCGTCCTTGCCATTGTACTTCCTGAGGTAAGAGATTGCTGAATCGTAGTTGCCGAGCTGAAGCTCGCAAAGTCCTGCATAGAAGAACATTGACTTGCCTGCCTTCTTGCCGTAGTCCTCGATGACCTGCTCAAATCCGAGAGTGTTTCCGTCACCCTTCAGGGCAAGCTCGAAATTACCGGCCTGGAAGTTGTTCTGTGCAGCAATTGCCTGCTCCATAGCTTCCTCAACCTTTGGCTGGTAAATGAATTTGACATAGGCGAGAACCGCAAGAGCGATGACTACTGCGCCAATCAGGATACCCCAGAGGGTCTTTTTGTTTTCGCTGAAGAACTTGTCAGTCTTCGAGATGGTCTGCTCGAGGTTTTCCTGACGGGCTGCCTCGGTTTCTGAAATTTTAGCTTTTGCCATATTTGTGTTTTTATTTGATTTGCAATTTTAGCCCACAAATTTACTACAAATACTTCTTTTATGCAAGTTGTCCGTTAGCGGCTTTTTATGTAAATTTGCAATATGTCATTTCTTGAAAAGATAGTCATACAGGATTTCCGCAACATCGAACTGCAGGAACTGAGCTTTTCCCCAAATGTCAACTGCATAAGCGGCGGCAACGGGGAAGGCAAGACCAACCTGCTCGATGCCATCTGGTATATGTCAATGACCAAGAGCGCCTTTGCTCAGAGTGACACTCACAATTTCAGGAAGGGTTGTTCCAGTTTTGCGATAAGCGGGCTCTACCGTATGGACAACGGACTGCAGTCGCGCTTCAGCATAGGAGTCGGAGCCTCGGGCAAGCAGATACGCCGCGACGAACGCTTGTACGAGAGAATCTCGGAACACATCGGGATTCTGCCCATCGTAATGGTCTCCCCCGCCGACACCGCCCTCATCAGCGAGTCCGGCGAGCAGCGCAGGCGCTTTGCCAACTCCGTAATTTCTCAGATGGACGCCGGATACCTGTCCGCAGTGCAGAATTACAACAGGATACTGATGCAGCGCAACAGGGCGCTCAAGGACGCCGCGGCCGACAGCGGACTGCTCGAAAGCTTCGACCTCATGCTGGCAAGGGACGGCGCGGTAATATATGGAAAGAGGGCAGAATTTGCCCGCCGGCTCACGCCTCTGGTGCAGAAGTACTACGGGCGCATATCCGGAGGCAGGGAGGAGGTATCCATTCGCTACCGCTCCGACCTCGACCGCGGTCCGCTCGAAGAACTGCTCCGGGACAGCCGGGAACGCGACCTGGTGATGCACTACACCTGCACCGGAGTCCAGAGGGACGAATTCGTCTTTACAATGAACGGAATGCCGCTGCGGCAGTGCGGGTCCCAGGGGCAGCAGAAGTCGTTTCTCGTCGCGGTCAAGTTTGCCCAGTACGAGATTCTCCGCGACTCCCACGACCACCCGCCAATGCTGCTGCTCGACGACCTGTTTGACAAGCTGGATATGGAAAGGGTCGCCAACCTGCTGGAAATGGTTGCGGGCAACGACTTCGGACAGATATTCATAACAGACTCCAACAAGGTGAGAATCAAGGGGATACTCGACAGGATAACTGCAGAAAGCAGGTTTTACGAGGCGAAAGGAGGCGCCTATGCCGCATTAGATGGGGATTAAGCTCAGACGCAAGACTGCCCAGCCGGTGAGCGAAATAGTCACCGATGTGTTCAAGAGCATGGGGCTCAGCTACGGTATGAACAACCACCTCATTTTTGAGGCGTGGGAAAGGATTTCCGGAGCGGGGCCATACACCGTGAAACGTTTTTTCAGGGACGGGAAGCTGTACATTACGCTTAACTCTTCAGTGGTCCGCAGCCAACTCCAGATACAGGAAAGCATCCTTCTGGAAAAAATCAATGCCGAGCTCGCCTCGGACCCGCTGTTCTCCACGGAAGCAAGCAAACGGACAGACGGACAGATGGACCCGAAAATCTTTGTCAAACAACTTATTTTGAAATAAAAGTGAAAATCGTCATCGATCAGGCAGTTCCATTTATCAGGAACGTTTTTGAACCCTATGCCGAGGTGGTTTACAAGGACGGCGCGGAGATATCCCGGACCGACCTCGTGGATGCTGACGCGCTCATCTGCCGCACCAGAACGGAATGCAACGCCGAGCTGCTGCTGGGCACCGCCGTTCAGATAATTGCAACCACGACTGTAAGCACCAGCAACATAGACACGGCGTTCTGCGAAGACCACGGAATAGTAATGTCCAATGCAGCAGGGAGCAACAGCGGCGGAGTAATGAACTATGTATTTTCCGCCCTCTACGGAGCGGCGGCACGGAGGAGCCTGCCACTGCTGGGAGCGACCTTCGGGATAGTCGGAGTCGGAAGCACCGGCAAGATGGTCGAGCGCACCGCACAGCATCTCGGATTCAAGATACTTCGCTACGACCCGCCCCGGGCCGAAAAGGAAGGTCCCGGCAATTTCTGCGACCTCGATACCCTGCTGGAAAGCAGCGACATCGTCTCGCTCCACCTCCCTACCAACGACAATACACGCAACATCGCCAATGACGAATTCTTCTCCAAAATGAGGCTGGGAGCGGCATTCATCAATGCGGCAAGCGGGGATCTCGTGGACGAGGATGCCCTCATAAGGCAGCATTCCAAGCTCGGACCCATCATCATCGACACCTGGAAGAACGAGCCGGACATCAACCTGAAACTGATGGACATAGCCGACATCGCCACGCCTCACATCGCAGGCTATTCATACCAGGGCAAGCTGCGGAGCACCATGATGCCGGTGCGGGCGGTGGCGAGGTATTTCGGCATACAGGAACTCTATGATTTTTTTCCCGTTTCCGAAATAGAGGAGCTTAATGCGGTAAAACTTGACCTCAAGGGTAAGAATCAGGGACAGATCGCATCGATAATGCAATATAATTATCCTATATTTACGGATGATTTTCTATTCCGGGTCAACCCTCAGGGCTTTATTCAGCTCAGGGACGGATACAAGTACAGAAAAGAATTTTACACCGACTGATAAAGATAACCACTAAAACTGATACTACTTATGAACAAGTCAAAAATCGACGCTCAGCTCGAGCGCTTCAAGCAGGGCTTTCCCTGGCTTGACATTGTTGACTGCGCGACTCCGCAAAGAGGCATAAAGGTGCTCGGCGAAGAAGAGCAGATCAAGGCGGCAGAGTATTTTGACGGGGCTTCCGTAAAGGGCAAATGCAAGTTTGTTCCTGCCTCCGGCGCCGCCTCACGTATGTTCAAGGACATTTTCGCGGGTATGGACAACGCAAATGACGCAACCCGCAAGCTTGCCGACAATCTGGAAGAATTTGCCTTTTACGACGAGAAGGTCTTTGGAAAGGCCCCGTTCAATCCCGAAGACACCGCGCGCAAACTGCTGACCGAGGAGGGTCTGGGCTACGGCAGCAAGCCGAAGGGAGTGCTCGCATTCCACCGTTACGAAGACGAAGTCAGGACTGCACTGGCAGAGCATCTCGTTGAAGGACAGGCTTATATGCGCAACGCTGACGGAAGCGTCAAGATAGTTGTCACCATATCTCCGGAACACGAACATCTGTTCAGGGAAGTTGTCGGAAAGATTCGGGAAGAATATGAAAAGCGCTACGGAGTGCGCTACGATATCAGTTTTACCTATCAGGACAAGGAGACTGACACCGTGGCCGCCGATATGGAAAACAAGCCATTCCTGAAGGATGACGGCAGCATGGTGTTCAGACCTGCCGGCCACGGCGCCCTGATTTACAATCTGAACGCACTGGAAGAGGAACTGGTTTCCATCAAGAACATCGACAATGTATGCGTCGAAAGGATGCAGCCTCTGACTTACCTTTGGAAAAAGGTGCTGATGGGCAAGGCTCTCGAACTCAGGGACAGGATTTTCGGATACATCTACGCTATGGACCAGATTACCGACGTGCGCCGCAATGCCGCTGACCTGAGCTATGTTCCGGCTTACAACGTGGGTGCCGACGACCCTTATATGACAGAGGAATGCCAGAGTCTGTGCAACGAAATAGAACAGTTCCTTCTTGACGAACTTTGCATAGAGATGCCGCCGGCAAAGGACTGCCGCGCAAGGGCCCAGGCGCTCAGGGCAAAGCTCGACAGACCGATAAGAGTCTGCGGAATGGTGCGCAACGAAGGAGAGCCTGGCGGAGGTCCTTTCATAATCAGGGACAAGGACGGCAGCACTTCGCTCCAGATTCTCGAGGCCGCACAGATCGACAAGAGCAATGCGCACGCGATGCAGGCGCTTTCATCAGCCACCCATTTCAACCCTGTTGACCTGGTATGCTGCCTGAGGAACCACGAGGGTAAAAAATTCGATCTCCTCGAGCACGTGGACGAGGAGACCGGACTTATAAGCATGAAGAGTTTTCAGGGAAGGGAACTCAAGGCTCTGGAACTGCCGGGGCTCTGGAACGGATCGATGTCTGACTGGAACACGCTCTTCGTGGAAGTTCCTGTAGAAACGTTCAACCCTGTCAAGACCGTGCTCGACCTGCTCAGGCCGGCTCACCAGCAATAGGACAGGCTACTTTCCCGAAATGAGTTCGGGATCGTTGAAATAGTCTATACGCATTGAGTGGCGCACCTCCTCGAGAGTCTGCGCCGCTTCTTTTCTTGCGCACTCAGTACCCTTGCGGAGCACCTCGAATACTGCAGGTATGTCCTTTTCAAGTTCGGCGCGGCGTGCCCTGATAGGCTCGAGAATGTCATTGAGTATGGCTGCAAGGAAATTCTTGAGCATCATATCGCCAAGACCACCCTGCCTGTACTGAGCTTTTACCTCGTCCAGACTGGTAAAGGTGAACGAAGACTTTTTGGACACGAAGCAGGATGCGAACTTTTCAAAATGTTCAGGACGGCAGAATGCGTCGAGATAGGTAAATACCGTATTGCCCTCGACCTTTCCCGGATCAGAAACCTGCAGATGTCCGGGGTCGGTAAACATTCCCTTGACCTTAGCTGTAACTTCCTCTGCAGAGTCAGAAAGGTATATGCAGTTACCCAGAGACTTGCTCATCTTTGCCTTGCCGTCAGTACCCGGGAGTCTCATACAAGCCTGATTGTCAGGAAGAAGTATCTCTGGCTCTACAAGAACAGGTGAGTATGTGGAGTTGAAACGGCGCACTATTTCGCGGCACTGTTCTATCATCGGAGACTGGTCTTCACCGGCCGGAACCGTGGTCGCCTTGAATGCGGTGATGTCCGAGGCCTGGCTGATCGGATAGCAGAAAAAGCCCACAGGGGTACCTTTCTTGTTGGAATTTTCATCGGCCTCTTCGGAAAAGCCGCGCATCTGTATCTCCTGTTTTACTGTAGGATTGCGCTGGAGCCTCTGCACGGTCACAAGATTCATATAATAGAAAGTCAGTTCCGTAAGTTCCGGCACCATGGACTGGATGAAAATGCAGCTCTTTTCAGGATCCAATCCGGCCGAAAGGTAGTCGAGAGCAACCTGAATGATGTTCTGACGCACCTTTTCAGGATTATCTGCATTATCCGTAAGTGCCTGTGCATCAGCTATCATTATAAATATTTTCTCAAACTCTCCGGAGTTCTGAAGTTCCACCCTCCTGCGCAGTGAACCTACGTAGTGACCAAGGTGAAGTCTGCCGGTAGGACGGTCGCCTGTCAAAATAATCTTTCCCATAATGGTCGCAAAAATACGGAATTTTCCAGACAATATCCATAAAAAAATAGGATTAGCCGAAAGCGATGAGGGCGCAGTTCGGGACTAATGCTTATATTTGTGCACAGAAAAATGGAAAAGAACAACATCAGCAAAACCAATGTCGCGAGGCTGCTTGACGCGGCAGGCATCAGCTACGAACTGATACCGTACGAATATAGCGAGGACGACCTCTCCGCCGTGCACGTTGCTAAGGAACTCGGCGAAAACATTGAGCAGGTATTCAAGACCCTCGTCCTGAGGGGCGACAGGAACGGTCTGTTCGTCTGCGTGATTCCGGGCAATTTCGAGGTGGATCTCAAACTTGCGGCAAAGCTTTCAGGCAACAAATACTGCGCGATGCTGCACGTCAGCGAACTGCTTGCCAACACGGGTTACATTCGGGGAGGATGCTCCCCTATCGGGATGAAAAAACACTACCCGACATATGTGCACGAGTCGGCATTTTTATACGACTACATTTATATTTCTGCCGGAGTTCGCGGATTGCAAGTCAAGTTGTCTCCCAATGACTTAATACATTTGACCAGGGCTGAAATTTATCCTCTTTGACAGAAAATCAGGCACAAAATAAAGCAATCCGTCACAAAAGAAAGCAATATCCCGACAAGCCTATGTTCCGATTGCAAAACATTTGCTATATTTGTATGTTTTAAAACTGAATAATCAATGGCTAACAAAAATTATCTTGCAATTGACCTCGGCGCTACCAGCGGCAGGTCCATCCTTGCCACATATGACGGAGTAAAGCTGACCATGCAGGAGCTTACCCGATTCAAACATCCGATGATTCCTCTCGGAGGTCACCAGTTCTGGAACCTTCCCGCCCTCTACAACGAGGTAATCATCGCCCTGCGCAAAGTTGCCGAATCCGGAATAAAGATCGAGTCGATGGGCATTGACACCTGGGGATGCGACTTCGCATTCTTCGGAAAGGACGGACAGCTTCTCAGCCTGCCGTACGCATACAGGGACGAGCATACCAACGGAGCCATTGACAGGTATATGAAGATGCACGACAAGAGGGACGTGTACAACCGTACCGGCATTCAGTTTATGGATTTCAACTCCCTTTTCCAGCTCGACACGCTCAGGCATAACGGATGCACGGCATTTGAAAACGCTGACAAGATACTCTTCACCCCTGACGCCCTCATCTATATGCTTACGGGCAAGGCAGTCTGCGAATATACCGTAGCTTCCACCTCACAGATGCTCAACCCGTTCACCGGAGACCTCGATGAAGAGTTGCTGCTCAGCATAGGTTTAAGCAGGAGCCAGTTCGGCCCAATTACCAAACCGGGCACCATAATAGGCACCCTGACCGATCAGGTGATAAAGGCTACCGGCATAGACCCTGACGTAAAGGTCATTGCAATAGCGTCCCACGACACCGCTTCGGCAGTTGCCGCGGTCCCTGCAAGTGACCCGGATTATGCATATCTGAGCTGTGGAACCTGGTCCCTTATGGGAATAGAATCTAAAGTTCCGATCATCAACGATGAGAGTTACAAGCTCAATTTCACCAACGAAGGCGGAATCGAAGGCACCACCCGCTTCCTCAAGAACATCTGCGGATTATGGATTTTCGAACAGTGTCGCCTCGAGTTCAAGGATGTTCCGGAGGATATAGCAGCCCTCACCGCGCTCAGCGAAGACACGGACTTCGACTCGATAATCAATCCTGACGATCCTTCGTTCGCCCATCCGGAGTCAATGTGCAAGGCAATTGACGATTATTGTGAGCGCACCGGCCAGATTGCGCCAAAGACTCCGGCAGAGTACATACGCTGCATCTACCTAAGTCTCGCCCACCGCTACAAGGCCATACTCGGAATGCTCAGGTCGTTCTCCCAGCATCCGATAAACAGGCTCCACGTTATCGGCGGCGGTTCGAAGAATCCTTACCTTATGCAGATGACCGCCGATGCACTCGGCATCCCGGTAATCTGTGGCCCGACCGAAGGAACCGCCCTCGGCAACGTCCTGATGCAGATAAAGGCTCAGAACGGAGTGGGCAGTCTCGAAGAAATGAGAGCCATTGTTGCAAATTCAGTCGAACTCAAGACATATAACCCGAATCTGAACAAATAATCTAAGAACAAAGTATATGAAAGAATCTACAAGCAAGGCTTATGCGATAGCCAAGGAGCGCTACGCAGAGTATGGCATAGATACCGAGAAGGTCATTGCCCAGCTCCAGGAATTCCACCTCAGCATGCACTGCTGGCAGGCAGATGACGTTGCAGGATTTGAAAGCACCGGAGACCTCACCGGAGGCATCCAGGCAACCGGAAACTATCCGGGCAAGGCCCGCAACATCGATGAACTCAGGGCTGACATACTCAAGGCAAAGACGCTCATCCCGGGCACCCACCGCCTCAACCTCCATGAGATTTACGGAGACTTCCAGGGCAAGAAGGTGGACAGGGACGAATGTGGCGTAGAGCATTTCCAGAGCTGGATCGACTGGGGTCTCGAAAACAACACCAAGCTCGACTTCAACTCAACTTCATTCTCGCACCCGAAGAGCGGCAATCTTACGCTCTCAAACCCTGACAAGTCTATCCGCCAATTCTGGATCGAGCACACCAAGCGTTGCCGTGACATCGCAGACGCAATGGGAAAGGCCCAGGGAGACCCTTGTATCATGAACGTATGGGTTCACGACGGATGCAAGGACGTTTCAGTAAACCACGCCCTCTACCGCAGGTTGCTCAAGGAGTCTCTCGATGAGATTTTCGCCGAGAAGAAGGAGCACATGAAGGACTGCATCGAAGGAAAGGTATTCGGAATCGGACTCGAGAGCTTCACCGTCGGCAGCCACGACTTCTACACTGCCTACGCAGCACAGAACGGCAAGATTCCTACAATCGACACCGGCCACTATCATCCAACCGAGATTCCTGCCGACAAGGTTTCCGCTCTCCTGCAGTTCGTTCCTGAACTTATGCTTCACGTCAGCCGCCCAATCCGCTGGGACTCAGACCATGTGACCATAATGGACGACAACACTCTCGAGCTCTTCTCCGAAATCGTTCGCGCAGATGCTCTCGACAGGGTTCACTACGGACTTGACTACTTCGACGGAGCCATCAACCGCATAGGCGCATACGTAGTCGGCTCCCGTGCCGCCCAGAAATGTATGCTCAGGGCGCTCCTCGAACCTAAGGAACTGATCAGCAAGTACGAACTGGAAGACAGGCACTTCGAAGTCCTCGCTCTCATAGAGGAATGCAAGGCACTCCCTTGGAGCGCCGTCTATGACGAATTCTGCGAGAGAAACAACGTCCCGGTCGGCACTGCTTTCATCGACGAAATCCAGAAATACGAAAAAGAAGTGACATCCAGGAGATAGTTACAATATGTTCAAATAACAAAATGAAGAAGTATTTTTCATTGTTTTTTGTTGCAGCCCTTGTCATGGGCTGCAACAGTGGTGAAAAGGCCAGTGACAACAACATTGACCGAAAGGCCCTTCTCGGCCGCCACAATCCTCACGTTGAAGCAATCGATTCCCTTGCCCCGATGACCGTGGGCAACGGCGGATTTGCATTTACTGTCGACATCACCGGCCTCCAGACTTTTCCGGAAAGATACAAGGGTGGATTATGCCTTACAACTCAGTCCGACTGGGGATGGTATGCTGAGCCTAATTACCTGAACGTCAAGCCAAAAGACTGCCTTGACAAGAATGGATATGCCGTTCCTCCGAAGAAAGGCGACGCAAAGGATGCCTGCGACTATTATCAGCAGAATCCTCGCAGGATGAATCTCGGAAGGATAGGTTTCACTGGTCTTGACGCTGCTCTTCTTTCAGACGCCGACCAGACTCTTGACCTTTACAACGGAACCCTGCAGTCAAACTTCAAATACAATGGAAAGCCTGTCCAGGTAACTACCAGTTGCGACCCTGAACTTGACATGCTTGCCGTAAGCATCAGCTGTGAGGATCTTCTTCCTGTTCAGCTCAGTTTCAGCTACCCTTCTTTCGAGGCTGAAGGAGACGGAGGCAGCTGGGAACCTGGTGATTGCGTTACCGAACTCACAAGCGACGGACAGTGCGCAAGAATCTCCGTAAAGAACCACATCAGCAGGTACTTCCTCAGTCTCAACCTGAAGGACGCATACATCAGGCAGCCTGCATACAACGTTTACGAGATTGTTCCTATGAAGAGCAGCTGGAGTTTCACTGGTCAATTCCGCAAGGAGCGCGGCGAGATCAAGAATGACAACTCGGCTGCAAGCTCACTCCAAGCCACCAAGGCATATTGGAACAGTTACTGGGAACAGGCCGGAGCAGTCGATTTGAGTGCCTGCACCGATCCTCGCGCCGCGGAACTCGAGCGCAGGATAGTTCTCAGCCAGTACCTTACCGCCGTACAGTGTGCAGGCAGCACTCCTGCTTCAAGCACCGGTCTTAGCGGAAACGTCAACTACGGAAAGTTCCGTATGGACGAACTCTGGTGGAACGAGGCTCATTTTGCACTTTGGGGACACCCTGAAATGCTGAACGGAACCATGGACTGGTTTGCAGGAAATGTCGCTTCCGCCGAAGATGCAGCCTACAAGCAGGGCTACCTCGGAGCAAGATGGCCTTCTGTCAGCTCAAACTCCGGCGTAGAGACACCTTCGGAGAGTGACGTTTATCAGATTTGCCAGCAGGCTTCCGTAGTCTATCTCTATGAACTTATGCGCAGGGCAGGTTACGAGACCCTCGAGCCTGTTCTTGAAGCAATCAAAAAGACCGGAATGTTTATGGTAAGGGTTGCTTCCGAAGACAAGAACGGAAACTACAACCTTGTTTGCCAGCCACTCCAGAAGGCACTGGGCAAGGATGCTCTCAACCCTTCATATGAACTTGCCGCCTGGTTCTCAGCCCTTTCAATGATGGCCAATATCGAAAGCGGCAATTTCAGGTACCTTCTCGTAGCAAGAGATCTCAACAAACCGGCAGTAAGCCCAGAAGGTGTTTACCTTCCTGCATATAACGTGAAGAAAGCATATGAGAGCAAGGAACTTACGAGCGGACATCCTTCTGTGCTCGGAATGTTCGGAATGCTGCCGGGAAATGCAGCCGTCGATACTCTCACCATGAAAAAGACTCTTGACAAGGTTATCGAGTGCTGGGACTGGAACAGCTGCAGCGCTTCAGACCTTGCAATGGCCGCAATGTGCGCCACCAGACTGGGAGAACCGGAAAAGGCGATCGAACTCCTGCTCAAGCAGTCCGACAACAGCAAGTGGCTTGCCGGAGGACAGAACAGTCTTTCCGGACAGAACTGCTACCTGACAGGCAATGGCGCCCTTCTTTCTGCAGTTGCACTTATGACTGCCGGATGGGACAAATGCGAGAGCGATGCACCGGGATTCCCTAAGGACGGAAAGTGGGACGTTAAGTGGGAGAAGATCAATCCTCTTCCGTAAAACTTTGTTGAATATTAATCCGGGGTTTTGTTTTTGTCAATTCCCCGGGTCCAGAATCTGGCGGTTATATCTTCCCTGTGATGATATAACCGCTGGTTCGTTGTAACGCTGTTGAGAGGACCAAGACTTTCTATATACGGTCCAATCTTTACATAGTCAAATGCTTCCCATATATCTTCTTCAACGGCAGTCCTGCCGGAATAGAGGGCAAGTTCAAGACTGGGATGATTCAAGCGCAGATATGAAGCCAGGTCAAGCAGAGCCTTACGGTCAGAGCCTTCGCCGAGAAACAGGAAACAGTTCACCCCGAAATTGTCGGCTATCAGCGCAGAAACGCGTTCAGGTGTAAGTTCTTCGCCTATATCCGACTTGAGAAACGGGGAATGACATCCGATACAATTACCCTGGCAATTGGATATCTCAACTGCCAGGGTAAGTTTATCAGGAATCTCTTCGATGACGACACTCGTCATCTCGGGAACGTATTTAAGCATCTTTCGGAGTATAGAATCTCTTGTCGGCTTCCACCTGACGAGGCTCGGCAAAAGAGGAGATGCGTTTCAGATAACCGATTACGCGTGTAAGATAGTCAAGGTTCTCGCTTCCGCACTTTGGACACTTCTGAAGGGTATCCTTGCTAATGTAGCCACATTCGTTGCAAACGGTGTTGCGGCAGTTGAATGTGAAGTAGTTGGTTCCGTAGTGCGCAGCCACGTTGAGAAGCTGACGGTACTGATCCTTGGTAAGGTGCTCCGCAATGTTCATATGGAGCGCGGAACCGCCGTCCAGATATTTCACAAAGTCCTCTCCGTGCAGTTTGAACTTATCAATCATCGACAGGCTCTCATCCTCCGGATTGTAGAAATACGAACTGTAGAGGTTATGCTTGTCCGAAACGAAATATCCGTCCTTCTTGTCCCATTTGTAGTTCTTTGCCGCAAGATTCTCGGCTGGCACGAACTCTGTGTTGAACATTGCATCCTTGGTCCTGTCCTTTCGGTTGCAGATGTTGATGGTTTCCAGGATGTTGTTGACATAGGCACCATACTCCGGATTAGGGCTGATTGTAAGGCCGAGAAACTCGGCAGCCTCCGTAAGGCCGTTGACTCCGATGGTCAGGTACTGGCGCTTCATATCGATAAAACCTGCCTTGTAAACGTCGAGCATATCGGCACGGAGGAAGTCCTTGATGATCTCGTTGAACGCAATCTGGTACTTGTGCACGCGTTCAGTCATCTCCCTGATATCCTTGTTGATATAGTTCTTGAAGAGGTCGTCCTTGTCATAGAAGTGGACGTTAGGGTCAAGCGGTTTGCCTGCCTCGAGGGCCACTCCCCTCTTCTCGATGAAGTAACGGCGCACGGACTCCTGGATAAGGCGGTTGAGGTTGATGGTCATCACTGACTTGGAACCCGTACTTACCGATGCCGTACCCATAGAATACTGGTGTGTGGTATGGTTGTGTTCCTCATCCTCTCCTCCTACGTCCTTGAGACTGTTACGCAGACGGCAGCAGCTGCTCAGAGAGTCGGCGCTATTGGAAATGTAGCAGAAGAAACTGTGTCCCTTGGACCACATTTCTGCGGTAAAGTCGGCATAACTCTTGTCAACGTAATCGTCCTTGCCGTCAGTCAGCAGGGCCATGGTTTCTACAGGGAAGGTAAGTATGTAATTGTTCCTTTCCTCGTTGAACCAGTTCATGAAATGACGCTGGAGCCAGTCGAGTGTCTCCCACCTCGGAGCCGAACCGTCAGGGAAGCGGAAATCAGAGAACACGCCCTCGAAATAAGGCTTGTCGAAGTATCCTATGTTCCAGAACACTGTCTGATATCCCCTGTTGCCGGCAGGCATATTCATGGAGTGGATTACCTGCTGGAAATAATTGTCTATGACCTTCACGAGGGTGCGGCGCTTGACATTGAACTCGACTACGTCGTCAAGATGATCGAGATAGTCCTCGCCGTAGTCCTTGCGGATAAAATAGTCCATATACATAAGGAACTCAGGCGTTGCGACCGCGCCCATAAACTGGGACGATACGGAATATACGAGGTTGATGAACTCACCGCAAAAACTCTTGAGATCGGTAGGCGCTACTGAAACGCCGCCGAGATCCTTAAGTCCGTTGATAAGGAAAGGATACATCGTGATGGCGACGCAGTAAGGATACCCCGGCGTGCCGCTCTCATCGTGCTTATAAAGGAGATGGCTCTCGAGATCAGCCAGGTAATGATCAGCCATATGCTTGCCGTACAGCGACTTGATCTTGTCGCACATAATGTAGCGGTTCTGCTTGATATTGTTTTCCTTGTAAAGTTCGTTGCCAAGGGTGACGATGTTCTTGCGTGTCACGTTGGCATTTGAGTCGAACTTGGAACCGGTCGCAGCATTCGAGGCGGCAATGTAGTCCTTGATGAAGTCGCGCTTCTTGCGCAGGTCGATGTCCGCATCAAACTTCTCTATGTATGCAAGTGCTACTTTCTTATTGATGGACATCAGGGATTCTTCCACCTGACGCCTGATTTCGGAGCTGGCAATGCCATCGTAGATGTACAGATTGTTGATGATGGTAACGACTATTGCATCGTCACAATACTGACCTGCAGTCTTATAGGCTTCGTGTATGCCCCTGGCAAGTTTCGCCTTGTCATATTCTTCAAGAGAACCGTTGGTTTTTCTTACGTCCATCGTGTTATATTGTAATTATAAAGGTTTGCAAAGTTACATTTTTCCGGATGGTGCATCCTGTTTCGGATTCCACGTATAGGAAAGACAAAATTAGTGAAACAAAGGGTGTATTGCCCGATATTGTAAACAAAAGTTATCAACCGAGTTTTCCACAGGCCTCAGCGACGCGCACAGGCCCATTCCACAAGCCCCGTTTCAGGATTGCTGAGCACAAGAGAATCGGCGTCGAGCTTTTCGATGTGATACAGGAAAGAGAACTGCCTGTTGCCGTCGGCATAGACGGAATCTGCGGTCAGGACAAGTTCCTCACCGTCAAGCACCCACTCACGGACCTGCAGGGTGTTGTTGTTCACAGACTCGGCCGAACCGTCATCCGCAAGCGTAAATCCGTAATAATCGGCATCATTGATACCTTTTCTAGTCCAGGTTCCGGCAATGATGCGGTAATATGAAGGAGAAACAATCTCCAAGCTCCTGATACTGTTGACAAACACTCCGCTTTCCGGTTCGGTAAGCTCATATTCGACTTTGACAACGTCCCCTATGAGCACACCGGGCACCTTTGACGGGTCGGCCTCAATGGTCGATACGGAAACGGTATCGGTTTGCGTTACGACAACTATGTCATTTACAGAAGCATCCGTAACCCTTCCTTCGATGGTAACGGTCTTTGAACAAGAGGAAAACAGTAGCGGAAAAGCCGCAAGAAAAAGGTAAAAACGTTTCATTGCAATCGGTTTGGGTTTGTACAAAGATACAACATAATGTGAGATTTGAACAGAAAAAAATTATCTTTGTGAGAAATTTTTAGAGAACGAAAAATGAAAATTTGGGATAAAAGCGTGCTGTACAACATCTTGCACGCATATGCCAACTGGGGCACACGTTGGTCCTTCCGCAGGTTCAAGGTTGAGGGCAGGGAAAACGTCCCGACAGAAGGCCCCGTCATACTTGCCTGCAACCACTGCAACTCATTGATGGACGCTATGGTAGTGCTCAGGGTCAACCGCAATCTTACCGCTTTCGGAGCTAGAGCGGACATATTCAGGAACAAGAAGATAGCCAAGGTTCTCACCTTCCTGAGAATTGTTCCTCTGGCAAGGCAGCGCGACTCGATAAGGGAGATGAAGGAAAACCTGCACACCTTTGACGAGATAGTCGAATGCATAGGCAGAGGGGTGAATTTCACCATATACGTTGAGGGCACCCACCGCGCGGAAAGGGGTATGATGCCGGTCAAGCGCGGGATTTTCCGCATCTGCGACATAGCCAGGGAAAAGCTCGGAGAAGAGGTGACCATCGTTCCGGTCGGACTCGCCTATGAAGAATTCTTCGAATACATGAAGGACATAACGGTGCGTTACGGCAAGCCTTTCAAGCTGTCGGAGCTGCCGGAAGGGCCGAAGGCGGAGCAGTTGCAGCAGAAGATTCTGGAGCTCATCTGCGACTACCCGGTCAACAGGCGGGACCCGCTTTGGGTCAGAATTCCCCTGTCCCTGCTCTCGCTGCCGTTGTTTGCTGCCGCCGGACTGCTTTGCTTCCCTGTCCTGATCGCTGAAGCGGCAATTGGAGGGCGGCTCAAGGACAAGGCCTGGCTCAATACGGTCAAGTTAGTATGCAAGATTCTCATTCTGCCTCTGCTTGTGATTGCCTGGGGCGTTGCAGCATTTATTCTTCTGCCCTGGTGGGGAGCTCTCCTTCTGCTCGCCGGTCTTTTGTGGTCGCACAGCCTGTGGCACCTGCTTTTGAATTACTATAAACCTATATTCAGCAAATGAAAACATCCAGAACAGTACTGACTGCACTTGCATTGGCATTTTGCCTCACAGCCGGTGCCCAAAGGAATCAGATCATCAAGACGGGTTGGAACATCGGTCCCCTTCCCGCAATCGCCTATGATGCCGACAAGGGTTTCCAGTTCGGCGCCATACTCCAGCTCTACAACTACGGAGACGGAAGCAGCTACCCAAACTACAAATCCAAGTGGTATCTCGAGTCATCCTTCTTTACCAAAGGTTCGCAGCTCTATACCATAATGTATGACAACATGGACCTTTTCAACGGCATAAGGATGTCCGCCGCAGCTACGGCTTCCATTGACAAGGCCATGGACTTTTACGGATTCAACGGATACGAATCCTTCTACGATTACGGCAGGATTGCAGCCGGTTCGAGCGGTGAGTCTTTCCTTTTCTCCCCTTTCTACAAGATTGCCAGGACTCAGATACTCAGCAAAATAGACTTTACCGGCGAATTGGCCGAAAACCTGAAATGGGAACTTGGATATCACGCCTCCTATTTCAAGATCGGAAGCATCAACAGGGAGAGCATAAACAAGGGCAAGGACGAAAGCCAGTGCTTTCCCGAGGACCAGCCGACTCTCTATGACCTTTACAAGAAATGGGGTCTGATCGGCGAGAACGAAGCCGAGGGCGGCTTTGTCAGCGCGCTGCGCTTCGGTCTGCAGTACGATACACGCGACAAGGAAGGCGCCCCGACCCGGGGCATCTGGGCAGACGCGCATATGATTGTTGCACCGAAATTCCTGGGCACCAAAAACCCATACAATCGCTACTCGCTCACCTGGAGGCAGTATTTCCCTCTGATTGACAACAACATACTTACTCTCGCCTACAGGCTCAACTATCAGGGAATCATCGGAAAAAATGCACCGTTCTACATACTCCCGTACCAGACCTTCATCGGCGAAAGCAGCGACAAGGACGGATTTGGAGGCTACAGGACGGTCAGGGGAATTCTCCGGGACAGGGTAAGCGGACTTGACACCTTCTGCTACAACGCCGAACTGCGCTGGCGCTTTGTCCAGTTCCAGCTCTGGAGACAGAACATCTCTTTCGGACTCAGCGTATTCAGCGATGGAACGATGGTTACACGCGGCCGCAAGATGGATTATGCCGGACCAACCGGAGGCGATTACCTCCAGGAAATGATGGAGCACCTGTCCTACAGGAAGCAGGGCGCCGACGAAACGATACATGCGACGGTGGGTGCGGGACTTCGTTTCATAATGAACGAGAATTTCATCGTTGCATTTGAATACGGCACACCGTTCTCTCACCTGAACAAGAACAGTTCACGCTACAACCAGGACGGAAACGGCGCATTCTACATCAATCTCGGTTATCTGTTCTAAAATTTCATCAAAAAGATTTGGGATTTCAAAAAAATTCACTACCTTTGCAATCCCAAACAACGGTGCTGTAGCTCAGTGGTAGAGCAGTGGACTGAAAATCCACGTGTCGCTGGTTCAATTCCCGCCAGCACCACAACAGGAGGAGATGACATTTTGATCATCTCCTCATTTTTTTTAAAATCATAAAAAAGGAACTGCTTCATAATTAGAAATAATTGGATTATCGGGAAAAGTCTGCACTTGAATAGATAAATGATTAGTATCTAGAGAAAGAGAAAGGCGGGCTAAATCACCGATGAGAAGACCAAGATAAACCAAAAAAACAAGGGCGTCAATTATGTCCACGTAGAAACTCATTTTGTCCATAAAACCCCCGATTTCGTGGACAAAATAAGTCAACCAGAATCAGTTAGAAGGAACGCTGATCAAGATATGACACACTACAAAATATGACTAATCCAGACTAATCCAACATGAAACATACATCTTTAATCTATTTGTTGTTAAGCTGTCTCTTGGCAGGATTTATATCGTGCCAGCAGTTTTTAGAGAAATCCCCCATACACGGGACACACGGGGAAAATGCAAACGAGGGTGAAGTTGTCATCCTGTTCACGAACGACCTCCACAGCCAAATCGAACCCATAGACAAGTCTATGACCTACAATGCCGACAGAGGCGGCGTAGCCAGAATCAAGGTTCTGGTTGACAGCGTACGGGCAGCCGAGAAAGCAGTGATTGTCGCAGACGCCGGAGACTTCGTCCAGGGCACTTACTATTTCACCTGCCTTGACGGCGACGTAGAAATGATGGTACAGGAAGAAATAGGCTACGATGTCAGGACCATAGGCAACCACGAATTTGACAAGAAGATCCCCGGACTGCAACACATGCTCGCCCTCAACGATGTCACAACGGTAAGCAGCAACTACGACTTCAGCAGAACGGTATTGGCAAACAACGTCAAGAAGTCAGCAATCATCGAAGCCGGAGGACACAAAATCGGATTCCTCGG
>SFJA01000069.1 GCA_004556005.1 Bacteroidales bacterium
TTTATAAAATATATATTGCCAATGCAACAAAAATTATTAACAGCAGAACAAATAAAATGGTTGACGAATTGATTGAACTGTTATTATAACTGATTTTTCAAATAATAAAAACAAAAGTTTAAAAGCTGTCAAAATTTTACTTGATGTGTTTCCAAGAGATGCAAGAGTTTTCCTATTATTTCTTTCCAACCCCATACCCCATCATTCTGTAAAAGTCCTCTTTCCAGATTATGTTGCCGCAGCCTTTTCCGTTGGCGGTGTAGTTTGTGCAGGCAAGAAAGTGTTTTGAGCCGTCTTTTGATGATTTTACAATCAGATAACCGTCGGCGCATGAATTGCATTTCATAATTGAAAGTTTACCTGAATCAAGGCGGTTGAGAACTTAATCAATTCACATCATGCGTAAGCCCTGGTCCGTCTTTTCCTATCATTCCTATCAATTGTAATGAATCCCACTAATCGCTATACTAGAGCCAAGACTATTTATCTTAGTACAAAAACTTTATGGAGGTTTTATATATGGCAGATACAATGCATGCTTTGGAAAAAAATCCGAACTGGAAAGGCCGTCGCGGTCCTGTGGTTCTTGTAATCATGGACGGTGTTGGCTACGGAAAATATGTTGAGGGCGACGCTGTAAAGGCAAGCCGCATGAAGTACCTTGACTGGTTCACGGCGAACTGTCCGCACACAAAGCTCAAGGCCCACGGAACAGCGGTAGGACTTCCTTCTGACGACGACATGGGAAACAGCGAAGTCGGACACAACGCTATGGGCTGCGGACGCGTGTTCGCACAGGGAGCTAAGCTTGTAGGCGAGTCAATCAAATCAGGCAAGATGTTCCAGGACGCAACCTGGCAGAAGCTCATCAAGAACGTGAACAGCAAAGGCTCAACCCTTCACTTTATAGGACTTGTATCTGACGGAAACGTTCACTCCCACATCGACCACCTCAAGGCGATGATTGAAGAGGCGAACAAGGAAGGAGTAAAGAAAATCCGCGTGCACGCATTGCTTGACGGACGCGACGTTGACCCTACTTCCGCACTGAACTACATCACACCGCTTGAAGAATTCCTTGCGGGCTTTGCAGGCTGCGACTATCAGATTGCCTCCGGCGGCGGACGTATGTACATGACAATGGACCGCTACAACGCTGACTGGAGCATGGTTGAGCGCGGATGGAAGGCGCACGTTCTGGGCGAAGGACGTATGTTCGACTCTGCGACAAAGGCAATCGAAACCTACCGTGCCGAAGTTCCGGGCGTTCTTGACCAGGATATGCACGAGTTCGTAATCGCAAAGGACGGAAAGCCAGTCGGAACAATCAACGACGGCGACAGCGTAATCTACTTCAACTTCCGCGGAGACCGTGCCCTTGAGATGACACGCGCGTTTGAGACACCGGCAGGAGGCGAGCTTCCGTTTGACAGAAAGCGTGTTCCGGCCGTTGAGTATGCCGGCATGATGGAATACGACGGAGACGCGCACATTCCTGCCCAGTATCTTGTGAATCCTCCGAGCATTGACCGCACAATGGGCGAATACCTCACAAAGACAGGCGTTCACCTCATGGCTATTTCCGAGACCCAGAAGTACGGACACGTTACATACTTCTTCAACGGAAACAAGCAGGGCAAGTTCGACGAAAAGCTTGAGGACTATGTTGAAGTTCCAAGCGATGTTGTTCCGTTCGAGCAGCGTCCTTGGATGAAATGCGCTGAAATCACCGACAAGGTTATTGAGGCAATCAAGAGCGGAAAGTACGACCACATCAGACTGAACTACCCGAACGGAGACATGGTCGGACACACTGGCGTATTCAACGCGGTGGTCTGCTCAATGGAAGGCATGGACCTTCAGCTTGGAAGATTGAAGGCGGCAATCGAGGAAGCCGGCGGAATCATGTGCATCACGGCTGACCACGGAAACTCAGACGATATGTACGAGCACGCAAAGGACGGCAGCGTAAAGAAGGACAAGGACGGAGAGCCAAAGGCAAAGACATCGCACTCGCTCAACCCGGTACCGGGAATCATCTATGACCCTGAATACAAGGGCGAATACGACAACACCAAGCTCAACGACGGACTTGGAATCTCATCCTGGCCTGCAACAATAATGAATCTTATGGGCTATGTTCCGCCGACGGACTACGACAAGAGCATGGTCAACTTGAAGTAGGCACAACAATAAGCGCATAACAAAGGGCATCCCAAAAACGGATGCCCTTTGTTTTTTATTTTATTCTACTTGTTACTTGTTCAAAAGATATTCCGCGACAGCCTCGTAAGCCGGAATTGAAAGCGGGTCGATGTACTTGTTCGAGGCGTAGTAAGTCGAGGCAAAGCGCGCAATAACCATCTGCGCCGCCGGATCAATGTAGATTGCCTGCCCATGAACGCCGCGCGCCATGTATGCACCGTGCGAGTTGTTCGTAATCCACCACATATTGTGATAGCTCCAGCCCTGCAATTTCGGATAATCGCCTTTTGCAAACGTTGCCTTGTACTCATCGGAAGAGCCTCCGGTCGCAATGTAGTTTACAGCTATTTCAGGAATAACCTGCCTGCCGTTCAGCCTTCCGCCGTTTCTCATCATCTCGCCGAAAGCCGCCATATCGCGAAGGTTCAAGTCAAAGCCGCCGCCTGCAAACGCGATTCCAGAAGGGTCAACCTGGTAGTAGCCGTCGTAATGCGCGCCAAGAGGCTTCCAAATCATCCCGGAAACCATATCAGCAAGCCCCTGCCCTGTTACGCGCGAGCAAATCCAGGCAAGAAGCTCTGTGTTCACGGTTCTGTAGCCGAAAGCGTCTCCGTGTTCTGAATCAGGAAGTTTTTTTACAGTTGCAAGGTATTCGTAGTAATTCTGCGGGCCTGTGTAGTCTGCCGGGCGGAACACGTTTCCTGCCACAGAGTAAGCCCAGATTTCCGCGTTCGGGTTGTTGTAGTCCTCGCTGTATTTTACCGCGGTCGTCATGTCCATAACCTCTTGGACAGTCGCATCCGCGAAGCCTGAATCCTTTAGCTCTGGAATGTATTCAACGACTTTCTTTGACGGCTCAAGTTTACCTTCAGCAACAAGAATAGAAGCGATTGTTCCAGTAAACGATTTGCTCACCGACATCGCCGCGTGAAGTCCGTCCGGCTTTAAGCCTGCCGGGTATTTTTCATAGACGATTTTTCCCTTGTGCATGACTATGATTCCGTCTGTATAATTCGCACCAAGCGACTCTTCAAAAGTCATCGTCTTGTCTGAATCCCACGGTGTGAATGTTACGTTTCCAATTGCCGGGTCAAGCTTTGTCTTTAGCTGATATTTTTTGCCATTGCCTGACGAGACATTCCGTGTAGGAAAAAACTCCCTCATGTGGTTCACGCTGTAGCGCAAAGCCGGAAACTCAAAGAACGATCCGTCCGAAGCATGAAGCGTTTTTTCCTGAGACGGCGGAAATCCTTTCATCCAGCCCATAACGTCGGGCACGGTCTGCTCTGCGGTAGGATAATTCTGGGCAAAGCCAAGAGAGCCAGCCAAAGCCAGCGCGGAAAATAAAACGGTTGCTTTCATAGCATTCCTCCTTAGTTAATATGATAGGTATTACTAAAAAGATAAGCATAAAGAGAGTGAACGGCAAATTTAGGATATTATAAAAAGATAGTGATTTCTATAGAGTGTCTATAGTAGCTCTCTATGGACACTCCATAGCGTCCATTATGGATACCTCATAGAGTGCTCTGTGGACACTCCATAGCGAACTCTATGCACAGTCCATAGCAGGTCGCTATGAACAGTGCATAGAGAATTGTTAGACTTAAACTGCTACGCCTTTACTGCTTTTAGTTCATAGGCATATCGGAGTTCACGTAAATTCTTTAAGATATTTACACTGCTTCCTGTATACCTTGTTCTGATTATGAGCGAAACATTGCCTTCGGCTACGCTTGACGGAACGCGGGCTATGAGCCGGGACGGCTTGTTTGCGGTGAGCTTGCGGGTTACTCGGTGCTCATTGCCTTCCATGTCAACAAAGAATACTCCCTGCTCTGTATCGGCTTCGTCCTGGATCTTGATTTTTTCACCTTCGATGATGACATCGTCTCCAATCTGAACTGTGCCATCCTTGTTGCCTGTAAGCGTATTGGTAACCGCTCCGATTACCGCTCCTCCTGAATCCTTGCATCCAGTTACCTTTACACTGATTTTGGAAGTTTCAGCGCGCAGGCTGGCGGAAGGCATAATGTCGAACGAGCACTTGTGTAGCGCAGTGTCGAACACGGAGTTTATGTCCTCGAATACTCCTGAAACCCTTGGAGAAAGGCTTCCCACTTCGTTTGAGTAAGTGCAGCCGGAAAGAGCATACTCAAAGACTTTTTTGTTCCTAAGCGAAAGGATATTCAGAATTGTCTCCTTCTTGATTTCGCTTCCTTCTGCAACAATCGCATCCGCGATGTCCTCGTCGCGCTTTGCCGCGGCAGGCACAACGTCCGCAAGCTGGTCGCGGTCATTGTCCTGTGTAAACGGGTTTGGTCTGAGCACAATGCTCCAGACATACTTTTTAGCCATTAAAACCTCCTTTGGTTTGGCGAAAATGCGGGGCTGCTACGCCCCTTAAATAAAACAGCCCGTGAGGATATTCCAAAAGGAGGAACTCCTGCACGGGCAGATTTGCGAGATTGTTATTACTGTGCTGTTCAAGCTGACTTTCTTTCTCTTCACGCTAAGAATTATAACATAGGTATTCCATGCACGCAAATAAAATATAATAAATGTTTACGCTTTGTCATCTTAGGGATTGCCCCCAAAGCTCTATTGCATGGGATTCCCCTGTTCAACAATGACAAGGTTACCAGATTCTTAGGTTCAGCTTGTATGTGCCGGGGCGGACGCGGTACTGCTCAAGGGTGTCCGGACCGCAGGCTCCTGTTCCTACTCCTCGGTGGGCGGCGTCTATTACTAGAATCCACTTGCCTTCACTTCCTTTGGACAGGTCAACCAGTTCGCTTGTGTGGTGGCACTTGTACAAGTCCTGAGCTGTGTACGGCAAGAGGCTAAAGCTGAATTCTGTGTCCGACTGTACGTGCAGTGTCTTTCCGCCTCCTGAAAGCTCAAGGTACTTTACGCCGCACCTTAGTCCGTTTTCCTGCGGAACAATGTAAGGCACCTCAAGGTCTTTTATGTCCATTTCGTACAAGCCTTTGAGCGCGGAATACTTTCTGTCGCTATAGCATTCGTGGGGACCGCATCCGTACCATTTTGCCTTTGTAAATGCGCTGCTAACAGAAGCTTCAAGACCAATACGTGGATATTCCGGCACTGTACTGTTCAGGCTGAAGTCAGCGCATATTTCCATGAATGAATTGTCTTCCTGCCATGCCTTCTTTATAGCGCAAGAGCAAGTTCCAAAGTCAAACTTCTTTCCGTCCTTCTCTGAAACTATATGGAATACACCATGCGAGTCTTTTACGCCATGGGACTTGTCAAGCGCACAGTCCATCCAGAGCTTAGTAGGCTTTCCGATAAAGCAGCCGGGCACATTGTCGCTGTCAACTTTGTCGTAGAGGGCTTTTATTCCCTCATTTTCGGTGTAGGCATGGAACACTGCAGGCGCAAGGCTCAAGGCAAGCTGCTCGGCTTCCGTGGAAACGCAAGAGGCGCTGTCTGCAAAGCAAGTCCTGCCGGTGCAAATCAGTTCTTCGTCTGAACTGCACAGTTCGCCTTTTAAAGCCCAAGGTGTCTGTTCTGCATAAACAAAGTCGGAATGGAACACTATTTCAGCGCGGCTGTCTGCGTTAAGCACGCACTCACACACTTGAGGAAGCTCAATATGCATTGTTTTTCCAGGGAGAAGTTCTTTAAGCGGAATCTCACCCGATGCCTTTGCAGTTCCGTCAACTAGGCATGACCATTTTAAGCTTAAGAAGTCCAGCGGAACAAAGAAAGCCTTGCTTTTAACTTCAAAGATTCCCTGGGCGGCATGGATGGCTTTAAGGCGTACAGGTGCAAAAAGACGGCGGCATTCTTCCATTGCAGGCTTAGGGGTCTGGTCAGGGAAGTTCAGTCCGTTAAGGCAAAAGTCGTAGTCGCAAGGGCTATCTTCAAAGTCACCTCCGTACTTCCAGTATTTTCCACCCTTACTTTCACCAAGCTTTCCTTCCGGGGCATAGGCTGCTATTCCTTGGTCTATCCAGTCCCAGATAAAGCCTCCCTGAAGCCCCTGGGTTGACTCAATCGCATTCCAGTAGTCTGCAAGGCTTCCGTTTGCGTTTCCCATTGCGTGGGAATATTCGCACATGATTAAAGGCCGCCAGTCGTCGCGCTTTGTGGCATAGTCTACAATCAGGTCGATGCTCGGATACATCGGGGCAATGAGGTCGGTAAGCTGTTTTCCGTTTGCAAGGCAGTCAAGAGTGAAGTCTCCCTGATGAATCTGCGGGCGCACAAAGCCTTCGTAATGCACAATGCGCGTGCTGTCGTAGCCTCTAAGCCAGGCGGCTGTTGCCCAGTGGTTCTGTCCGTTGCCGCTTTCGTTTCCTAAAGACCAGCCGAAGATGCAGGCGTGGTTCTTGTCGCGGATTGCCATTCGCTGCACTCTCTGGATATATGAGTTGAGCCATTCCTCGCTGCGGCTCATAACATCATAGTATGCGTGGTTTTCGATGTTCGCCTCATCAAGGATGTAGATTCCGTAGCGGTCGCAAAGTTCGTACCAGCGTTCATCGTCCGGGTAATGGCAGGTGCGCACCGCATTGAAGTTGTATTTCTTGAGAGTCTTTATGTCGTGAACCATTTCCGCAGTGGAAAGAGTCTTGGCATTGGACTCGTTGTGCTCGTGGCGGTTCACTCCGTGGATGTAGACTTTCTTGGAATTGAACAGAAGCTCGCGCCGCTTTATTTCCACGGACTTAAACCCAACTGTAAATGAAGAGCTTTCTATATGCCTTCCGTTCTTTTCCAGAAGACTTACAGTTACAAGATAAAGCGACGGCGTTTCGTTAGTCCAAAGAGCAGGGTTTTCAATTACAATGTCTTTCTTTGCAAGCGAAAGGGTGTTGCGCACATCGAGGCTGCACGGAATTTTGCCGGACGCCACTTCTTTTCCGGGGATTCCTGTTGATGGAGTTCCTTCAATGCGGCAGACTTTGTATTCCACATCAAACTGCATTTTGTCCACTTCTGTCTGTGTCTTGTACTTGGCTTGCGATGTTGCAATGGCGACTTCAAGTGGAATCACGCCCTTCGGCTCTTCGCCTGAAAAGTCAATGTATGTCAACGCCTTTGCATCCTGAATGAAAACTTTTTCAGTTGAGTAAAGGTAGACGCTTCTGTGGATTCCGCCGAACCACCACTGGTCTTGGTCTTCAACATAGGAGGCGTCTGACCAGCGCACAACCTTTATAACAATTTCAGCGGACGAGCCTTTTATGAAATCAGTTATGTCGAATTCGCAAGGAAGCCTTGTGTCCTTTGAAACGCCGGCTTCAGTTCCGTTCACGTATACAATCGCAACGCTTTCCGCAGAGCCGATATGCAGAACTATACGGCGGCCATTCCATTTTTCGGGCAAGCTCACATTCAGCTTATAGTAGCCAGTGGGATTCTTTTGCGGCACAAACGGAGGCACGCAGTCAAACGGCATCTGGATGTTCGTGTAATGCGGAGAGCTGAAGCCCTGCATTGTCCAGGAAAGAGGCACTTTTATCTTCTGCCACTCAGTCTTTTCGTCCGGCTCATGTTCCGGGGAATCGAAGAAGCAAAAGTCCCATTCTCCGTCCAGGCTTTTAAAGAAGGAGCTTGTAGGCACTTCACAGGATTCAGGTCCTATGGCAGCCTCAATCTGCGACTTTTGCGACGACTCATAAGGAACAAGCGGGCTTCTCATTGGCAGCCTGTTTACTGATTGTATTTCTGGATTCTCCCAAACTCTTTTCATATTCACCTCAAGCTAAATAGTGTTTTTTCTTAACAATGCCGATTGTAAATCAGAATCACATAAATGCAACTTGGCGGAAGAACGAATGCGCAACCGTTGCCCATTTGGATATTAGAAAATTTGACAGATTAAATTTTGTGCTCCTATAATTAATCTCGTTAACGTTAACACAACGAATTTCGTTTTATCACTAGGAGGAAATTTTTATGAAATTGGTTTATAAAATTATGACCGCGGCTGTAGTTTCAGCCGGCTTATTTTTCATGGGAGGATGCATCAAGGCTGAGCAGGAAAAGCAGCTTACAGTCTGGTGCTGGGAT
>SFJA01000070.1 GCA_004556005.1 Bacteroidales bacterium
ATGGGACTGAGGTCCAACCTGCTTACCGCATCGCAGGGAGAGGCAGTGGTTGCCCACCGTTTCAAGGAGTATCAGCCTTACAAGGGCGAAATCGAAAGGCGTAACAACGGTTCTCTGGTGTCACTTGAGACAGGTCAGGCCATTGCTTATTCGATGAACAAGCTTCTGGACCGCGGTCGCTTCTTCGTGGAGCCGGGAGAGGATATCTATGCGGGCCAGGTCGTGGGTGAACACACGAGGGACCGTGACCTCAACATCAATATCTGCAAGACCAAGAAGCTTACCAACGTGCGTGCGGCAGGGTCGGATGAGAAGATTATTCTGCCACCTGCAATCAAGTTCTCGCTTGAGGAAGCGCTTGAGTATATACAGGAGGACGAGCTGGTCGAGGTGACCCCGCATCATATGAGAATCAGGAAAATTTTGCTTGATCCGCTTGCTCGTAAAAGAAATAGCGACAACGAGGATTGATAATTGAAAAATATTTAGTATCTTTGCAACCCTTTGTTATACCAATTAAAGGATTAAAGGCCGGTCGCAACGACTTTGAGTGGAACGTCGGCAAGGAGTTCTTTGAATCGTTCGAGAGTACTGAAGTGCTTGATGCAGAGCTTTTTGTGGAAGTTTCTGTAGAGTGTGACGGTGACTCGATTGAGCTTGAATGTGCGATTGACGGCAGTGTGACGGTGACTTGTGACCGCTGTCTTGAGCCTTTGACGTTGCCGGTCAGCACGGAGTTTGAGTTGGGTGATGATGAGCTGGATCCGGTGCGTGACATTGACTTGCGTCAGGATGTGTATGATTTTGTGATGATAGCGCTTCCGATGCAGCGTGTGCATCCCGAAGGAGGTTGTAACGGGGAAACATTGAAATACTTGAGCAAATAATATTTAAAAAAGATAAAAAATGGCACATCCGAAACACAAAATTTCAAAGCAGCGCAGAGACAAGCGTCGTACCCACGACTTTGCTCCAGTCCCTACACTTGCTACCTGCCCTAATTGCGGCGCCACAGTGATGTATCACTGCGTATGCCCTGAGTGCGGTTACTACAGAGGCCGTCAGATCATCGTCAAGAACGCTGAGTAAGACGGTTTGCTATAGGGTCCCTTAGTTCAACGGATAGAACGAAGGTTTCCTAAACCTTAAATAGTGGTTCGATTCCACTAGGGACTACGAATTTTATGTTCAAACGAGGATAACTGAATTACGGTTATCCTCGTTTTTTATGTCAAAAATCACTATATTAGCAGACTAAAACCGAAACGAATGAATATAAGGAAAATATTGTCTTTGCTGGCACTGGGTATTTTCGCCCTGCCTGCTTTAGCCGGAAACGCCGAGAGAGAGTCCGCAAAGCACGTTACTCCAAATTATGAACTTGCAGAGCGCTTTTCGCTCGACCGTCTGAGGCGTATGGTTTACACCACGTCCACAAGACCTATGTGGATGCACGACGGTGAACGTTTCATTTACAGGTGGAACAGTTCCGAAGGCGGCAATTATTACCTTGCAGACCCGGCTCGCGGCAGCGTTACCCCGGTGTTTGACCTTGACAAACTTGCCATGCGTCTGACCTCCATTGTCCGTGACCCGTTCGATGCGGCGCATATTCCGTTCTCGGATTTCAGGGTCGATGAGCAGGATGATTCCTATGTGCGTTTCGATATTCGCAGCACGGCGGAACGTACCGATACCAGCAAGGGACCCAATGCCAGGCCGGAAAAGATTGTTTACCGGTTCAGGTACAATCTGAACAATGCCGAGCTCACTTATACGACAGACAAGAAGGATGAAAGATATCCTGAATGGGCAAATGTCTCTCCGGACGGTCTCACCGGAATATACGTAAAGGGCTTCGACCTTTACTATATGGATACACTCAATCTCCATAAGGCGGCAAAGGATCCAAAGGATACTACCATTGTTGAGCACCGTATAACTTTTGACGGTACCAAGGAATGGTGCTATGCTTCAGACAATTACCGTGGCTGTACCCAGACCGATACGACAGAGAGGCGTTTCCCGCAGGAACTTGTATGGTCTCCTGACTCACGGCATTTTGCCGTGATGCGCTGGGATATGTCTCCGGTAAAGGAACTCTGGGTCATCAATTCGCTCAGCCAGCCAAGGCCTACCCTCGAAACGTACAAATACCAGATGCCGGGCGAACCGGGCCCGAAATGCTTCCTGTATATGTTCGAAACCGAGACCTGGAAGGGACGGCAGATAAAGTGCAACGCCTTCAAGGATCAGGAATTCGGCTTTGAAAGGCCTGAGCCGCGGCTTGAGGACACTTTCACTCCGTACTACAGCAACCGCTGGCTGGGCGACGAGAACGGGTTCTACGCCCTGCGCCAGAGCCGTGACCTCAAGCGTATGGACCTCTGTTACGTAGGTGTTGACGCTGACTCCACCCGCACCGTCATAAGCGAAAGGATGAACACCTATGTCGAAGGACGCAACCACCGTCTGCTCAACTCCGGACGGCAGATTCTGCATTGGTCCGAACGCAACGGCTGGGCAAATATCTATCTATACAATTCCGACGGCAGCCTGGTGCGCAACCTCACCGAAGGCGCTTTCCACGTGGAAGACATTCTGGCTGTCAACGAGAAGGAATCGTACATTCTCATCAGCGCCTGTGGCAAGGAGAAGGGAGAGAATCCTTATCAGATGCATACCTACAGGGTCAGCCTCAAGGACGGCTCCTGCAAGTTGCTCGATATGCCTGACATGAACGTTGACGCCATTCCTACCTATAGCGGCAAGTACTTCATAGCCAATTACTCACGCGTTGATTACAAACCGGCTTCCGCGCTTTATGATGCTTCTGGAAAGCGTGTTCTGACGCTCGGGGAGGCTGACTTCAGCCAGCTTTTCCAGTCCGGATACAAATTCCCTGAGCGCTTCAAGGTAAAGGCTGCCGATGGAATCACCGATCTGTACGGAGTGCTGTACAAGCCGTATGACTTCGACTCGACAAAGGTTTATCCTATATGCGATTATGTTTATCCGGGACCGCAGGTCGAAGCCAACAAGGTTTCCTGGACCATAGGATTTACGCGTACCGAAAGGCTTGCCCAGCTCGGTTTCATAGTTGTGACCGTCGGCAACCGCGGAGGACACCCTGACCGCTCGAAATGGTATCACAATTACGGTTACGGCAATCTGCGCGACTATGGACTTGCAGACCAGAAATACGCAATACAGCAGCTTGGCGCCAGGTATTCCTGGATAGACCTTGACCGCGTGGGCATTCATGGACATTCCGGAGGCGGATTTATGTCCACTGCAGCCATTTTGCAATATCCTGACTTCTTCAAGGTTGCTGTATCTTGTGCAGGAAACCACGACAATTCCATCTACAACAGATGGTGGAGCGAGCAGCATCACGGAATAAAGGAAATCGTGGCTGCTTCGGATACCACTTTTGCATATTCGATTGAAACCAATCCGGAAATCGCATCCCGACTCAAGGGCCACCTGCTGCTCGTGACCGGAGACGTTGACGATAATGTGCATCCGGCAAACACCATACGTGTCGTAAACGCCCTCATCAAGGCCAACAAGCGCTTCGATATGCTTGTCCTGCCGGGTCAGAGCCACAGTTTCGGCCAGATGGACGAATACTTCTTCTGGCGTATGGCGGATTATTATTGTGAATGGCTGCTCGGTGACAGCAGACGTTCGGTGGTCGATATTTCGCAGATCAACAACCGCTGACCGTTATGCAGAATCGTGTCCGGGCATCGTTTCTTCTTCTGTTCCTGCTCTGCTCATGTGCCGGCGCGGGAACGGACAGAAGCATACCCGAACTGGCCCGTACCGTGCCTTCAGATGCCGTTTGTGTCGCATTTGCAGACCGTGCCGACAATGCTCTAGCCCTGATTCCCGATACTACGGACGTGCTTCTCTCGCTTGATCTTGGAGAGTTCAAGGACAATAGGGCGGTTCTCTCCTGTTGCTATACCGGCAAGCTCAATTCTATGCTTGCCATCGATGCAGGACGCAGCCGTCCCGATACTTCCAAAGCCGTGCTTTCCATTATTGAGGCCAGCCGAGATGCAGGTCTCAATGCCCTCTATCTTCCTGTCTATGATACAGATGGACATAGGGCAGCAATACTGTTGAGCCGTTCGGAATCTATGCTGCATTCGGCATCCATACATCTAGAGTCCTGCGCGTCCATATCCGATGCCCCGGGATTCTCCGAAGCATTCTGTTCCGCCCCGGACACACCTCTGCTTGTTCTGATAAGAGCCGAAGGGATGGAGAGAGTGCTCCCACAAGGCCTTTTCGGCAGAAACATTGCACGCAGGACAGCCGCACGCTTCCTCCACTCGGCGGCGGACTGGTATATGATAGATGCAGGCAGAGCCCCAGTGGATTATGCCTTGACCTACAAGTGCTCGGATTTTGACTCGCAGTTCGGCAATATGCTCTCTGCTCTGGACCCGGAGGACAGCAAACTGGCCCAGATACTTCCTCGGAGCGTGGATTTTGTCCTTAACATCCAGACCGGAAGCAATTTCCGCACACTCTACGAACAATGGATGGATGCCAATAACTCCAAGTCACTGTATTCTACGCAACTTACTCTGCTTAAGCGCTCTGCAGGCTTCGACCCTCTTGACTGGGAGTCCGACCTCAGGATCAGGGAAGTCGCTCTGGTACGGTGGAACAACCGCGAAGTGCTGCTTGCAAGGCGCTCCCGCAACTCCAAGGATGAAGGCATCTCGGTAAATGAAATGTCGGGGTTTATCCCTGCATTGTACGGAAAGATTTTTTCCATAGCCAACGACCAGTACTGCGCAAATATAGGTCAATGGTCCGTTTTTGGAAGCGAGCCTGACGTGGAAGCTTTTCTTGCTATAAAAGAAAATTTCGATGACAAGCGCTGGCCACAGAAGGACTGCCGCTTTGCCATATATTACAACGGCAGTCTCTACTGCTGGGACAAAAAAGGATTGAGAATAGAAAACATTAGATAAGATTATGAAATTTGAATCGGTTAATAAGCTGATAGAGAGCAGCTTCAGGGCGAATTGGGAAAGAGAGGCACTTTCCAACTACCACGGTGCCACCCTCAGATACAAAGACCTTGCGGAACTCATCGAGAAGATTCACATCTGCTTTGAGAAATGCGGTCTCGAAAAAGGCGACAAGGTGTCACTTTGCGCACGCAATCAGGCAAACTGGGGAGTATGCTTCCTCGCCGCCACTACATACGGTGCCGTGCCCGTCCCTATCCTGCACGAATTCAAGTCTGAAAACATACACTATCTGGTTAACCACTCCGAGTCAAAGGTGTTCTTTGTAGACGAAACTATCTGGGAAGATCTGTCGGAAGCAGAAATGCCTGGTGTTCAGGTATTTGTACAGATGAATGACCTGAGCGTGCTCTTCTCCCGCAACGCAGTGCTCGAAGGCGCGATGACCGGGCTCGACGAGGCCCTCGCCGCCCGCTATCCTGATGGATTCAGCCCTGTATGCCTCAATTATCACGAGGATCAGGCCGATGAACTTGCGCTTATAAACTACACCTCCGGAACTTCTGGCTTCTCCAAGGGTGTTATGGTTCCGTACAGAGCCCTCTACTCCAACATCTGGGTCGCCGCCAACGTGGCCGAGCCTCAGATGAGCTGCGAGTCCGAGGTCGTCGCTATGCTCCCTTCCGCCCATATGTACGGACTTATGTTCGAATTCCTCTTTGAAATGACAATCGGTGCTCACGTGCATTTCCTGACCCGCGTCCCAAGCCCGAAGATCATTATGAAGGCATTCGCCGAAATCCATCCGGACATCATCATAGCCGTGCCTCTCATCATAGAAAAGGTTTACAAGTCACAGATCAAGCCTGTAGTTGACCGTCACAAGTCATTTATGAGGATTCCTATAGTGAATCAGCTGATTCTCAAGAAGATACGCAACTCTATGATTGAGGCGTTCGGTGGACGCTTCGAGGAGGTGATTCTTGGTGGCGCTGCATTCAACCCTGAGGTCGAGGCATTTATGCGCAAGATACATTTTCCGTTCACCGTTGGCTACGGAATGACGGAGTGCGCTCCTCTCATTACCTACAGCAAGTGGTACAAGGCGCGCCAGAACAGTTGCGGCCAGCCGGTTCCGGGCTGCGAAATCCGTATCCAGTCCAGCGATCCGCTCAACATACCGGGAGAACTCCAGGTAAGGGGCGAGAACGTATTCCTCGGTTATTATAAGAATGAAGCCGCTACTGCTGAGGTATTTACAGAGGACGGATGGTTCCGCACAGGAGATATAGGCATAGTTGACAAGGATGGATACGTCTATCTCAAAGGCCGTTCAAAGTGTATGATACTCGGAGCGAACGGACAGAACATCTATCCAGAGGAACTCGAGGCTGTAATCAACAATGTTACCTATGTCATTGAATCTCTGGTAGTTGAGGAAGGCGGTGGCCTTACTGCCCTCATCTATCCGGACTATCATCAGGCAGAACTCGACGGACTTGACAAGGAGGCTCTTGAGAAGAGGATTTCCGACGGTCTGCCGGAGATCAACCGCCTCCTCCCTGCTTACGCCAGCATACGCAAGATAGAGTTTATGCCGGAAGATTTTGAAAGGACTCCGAAGCGCAATATCAAGCGTTACCTCTATCAGAGAAACTAATTGATTATGAATAAGTTTGATGACAAATACCTTCAGATGGCGGCCGTATGGGCGAAGAACTCGTACTGCAAACGCCGCCAGGTAGGGGCTTTGCTTGTTAAGGACAAGATGATCATTTCGGACGGCTACAACGGCACCCCGTCCGGATTTGAGAATGTCTGCGAGGACGAAAACGGTGTAACCAAACCGTATGTCCTGCACGCCGAGGCCAATGCCATCAGCAAGGTCGCCAAGTCCGGCAACAGTTCTGCCGGGGCGACACTCTACATAACCGCATCGCCCTGCATCGAGTGCGCCAAACTCATTATCCAGGCGGGGATCACCCGTGTCGTTTATAAGGACGAATACCGTCTGCTCGACGGGGTCGAACTGCTCAGGCGTGCCGGAATTGAAGTTGAAAAGGTTGACTGATGAATAAAAAGAGTATATTGTATCTGGCTGTCGGTTTTCTTGCCGGCATACTTGTGTGGACGCTCATCTTCGGCACCAGATCGGCCAGCAAGACCATAAAGGTTAACAAGGGAGACTGGCAGAAACTAAATCTCGTGCTTAACAGCATTGAGCAGAATTATGTCGATACCATTGATTACGAGAAGATTACAACTGCTGCAATCACTGGCGTACTCAATGAACTGGACCCTCATTCCGTCTATCTCGAGCCTCAGGTGCTCAAGGAGTCCGAGGATGACCTTGCCGGAAATTTTGACGGCATAGGCATACAGTTCAACGTTCCTTCGGACACTGCCGTCGTGATCGAGGTGATCCCGGGAGGCCCTGCCGAAAAGATCGGAATGCTTGCGGGCGACAGAATCCTCAAGGTTGGAGACAAGGTCATTGCGGGTGTCAAATTCCCACAGGACAGTATGGTACGCAGGATGAAAGGGCCTGCCGGTACCAAGGTTACCGTTACTGTCGGTCGCGGAAAGGAGGTCATACCGTTCGAGATTACCCGCGGAAAGATTCCGACTCACTCTGTCGATGCCGCCTTTATGGTGAACGACAGCGTGGCGTATCTGAGACTGAGCAAGTTTGCCCGTACCACCGTTACCGAAGTGACGGAAGCGACGGACCGCCTGCTCAACGAAGGTATGCGAAAGCTCATTTTCGACCTGCGTGAAAATACGGGAGGATTCCTCGATCAGGCGCTGCTTCTTGCAAATATGTTCCTTGACAGGGGCGACCTGATCGTTTATATGGAAGGAATTCACCGGGAAAAGAACGTTTATCGTGCTGACGGAAGGGGCAAGCTGAAAGAAATTCCGCTTACCGTGCTGATTGACGGCGGCTCTGCTTCTTCGAGCGAAATCTTTGCCGGTGCCATACAGGATAATGACAGGGGCGTGATTGTGGGTCGGCGTTCATTCGGCAAGGGCCTGGTGCAGGAGCCTATTTTCTTCAGCGACGGCTCCGGCGTGAGGCTCACAGTTGCCCGTTTCCACACACCTTCAGGACGTTGCATACAGAAACCGTTCAGCGATGATTACGGCTATGAGGGCGGAGGTGGCATCATCCCGGATGTCTTTGTTCCGGTAGATACCTCAAAGGTTTCTCCTTTCTTTGTCTCCTGCAACCGCAAGGCCGTTGCAATGCGCTTTGCTTCAGCGTATTTTGACGCGCACAAGGCTGAGTTGCAAAGTATTGCCAGCTATGACCGCCTGCTGTCGTATCTTGACTCGGCTGATCTTGAAAGGAAATTCCTCGCCTTTGCCAAGGAAAAGGAAAACCTTGTCCCGGATGCCGGTTGGGCAGGCGACCGTCCGTATATGATGGCTCAGATCCGTGCACTCGTAGGTCGTTACTCCAAACTCGGTGACAATGCCTTTTATCACCTATATCTCAAGGT
>SFJA01000071.1 GCA_004556005.1 Bacteroidales bacterium
TGACGAGAGCCTCGTCTCCGAAACGGCGTACGCGGCGCCTGCGCAGCCACAGCATAACGGCATATACTGCCGGAATGACAGGCACGAGAAGCAGAAGCCACAGATATCCGGGTGATGCAAAGTACAACATTAAGGTAACCTCCTGATTAATAGTCTAATAATCAATTCTAACAAAAGGCAGGCGAGGGCCGCCAGTGCATATCCGGAAAAGAGTTCCTTGTATATAGGGAAGCTGTCAACGGTAGTCCGCGCCTTTTCCATACGGTTGATTTCGGAATAGATTTCGGACAGCTTGGTGTTGTCGGTGGCACGGAAGTAACGGCCTCCGGTCTGGGCTGCAATATCCTTGAGGAGAGGTTCGTCTATCTCAACCTCCATCTGCTGCACGTCAGGGCCCCAAGGCGTCATTACCGGATAAGGAGCCATACCGTTGGCTCCTACGCCAATGGTGTAAACCCTTACGCCATAAGTCTTTGCTATCTCAGCAGCCGTCATCGGCGCGACTTCTCCGGTATTGTTGACGCCGTCGGTAAGCAGTATGACCACGCGGCTTTTGGCGTCCGAGGAGGACATCCTGGCTATTGCCGTGGCGAGTCCGTTGCCAATTGCGGTTCCGTCAGTTATCAGGCCTGTCTCCACCTCTTTCATAAGGTTGATGAGCGTGGCGCGGTCGGTGGTAAGCGGGCACTGGGTATAAGCTTCACCTGCAAATACCACTATGCCCATCCTGTCCGACGGTCGCTGGGCGATAAACTCGACGGCGATATCCTTGGCGGCGCTGATGCGGTCAGGCTTGAAGTCCCTGGCGAGCATACTGGTAGATACGTCCATAGCCAGCACTATGTCAATGCCTTCGGTATCGATCTTATCAATCTTCGAGGACGAGCGCGGACGGGCTATTGCAATGATTATCAGGCATAAAGCTATGGTCCTGAGCACAAATGGAGCGTGCCTGAGCACGGAAAGGACGGAACTGCCTCCGCTTTTCCAGGGCTTGATGCTAGACACCCTCAAATGGGCTCTGCGTCCGCTGAGTTCCAGATAGATATAGCGGGCGACAAGCAATGCGGGGATTATCAGCAGGAACAGCAGTCCGGGATATTCGAAGAACATAACTAACTCCTGCGGGCCTCCTCTCCCTTTTCTTCAGTTTCCGACTCCACTGGAATCGTAGCCGTCACAAAGGATACGGCAAGCGGCAGGGCGCGTCTGTTGGAGTCGTCGTCAGCCGTGTGACGGGCGAATTTGACAAAATCCGCAGTTTCGAACATATCGCGCAGGGAGGCGAGCATATCCTTGTCGAGGGACGGCAGTGCCTTGAGCGCGTCGAATAGTTCGGCAGTCGTCATTTCGGGAGCGTCAATGCCGAAACGGGCATCTATATATGTCTTGAGGGCATCGGTGATGCCTGAGTAGAATGCTTTCTGCTTGTCCGGCGCCCAATAGCGGTCGGAACGGTATTTTTCAAGTTCGCGAAGTGCAACTATGTGGGCCGGGTCGTTGCTTGCCGGGTCCTGCTTTCCTCGTCTGCGTAGCCTTTCTATTAGCCATAGCAGCAAAGCAATCAGGGCTGCCAGAAGTACTAGGGCAAACAGCCACGGGGCGACTTCTGCAAAGGTATAAGGATATTTGACCTGACCCTTGATATCGTGAATCACGAAGCTCGCGGTATCGACAGGAATAGTGCAGACTTCCATTTCACAGCCCTCAAATACCAGGGTATCGTTCCCGTCCCTGCCGGCGACGACGACCGGGATGTCGGGCAGGACGAAGCGGCCTGCCTCGAACGGAGCAAGCACTATCGAAGCCTTGAGGGAACAATTCTCCGGCAAGCCCTTTCTGCGTTGTCTTGCCGTGACGGGCTTGCCCGCTACGAGAGTATCAAGCTTCCAGTCCCCTACCACGGCAAGCGTGTCGTTCGACATTCGCTTGAAGTCAGGAAGAGCGAGTCCGTTTGTGAGCGAAAACCCGTCCAGCTGCACTCCGTATCGCAACTGGTCAGCTATGAGGATACTGTCCCGCTGCTGGAGCCGCTCTAGGCAGGCTTTGCCGGCGGGCACTATGTCAAGCATAGCTAAAAGTATGACTGTCAGTAACTTCATTTATTGTTGAATAGTGCCATAAGAGCCTTGACATAGTCCTGGTCCGTGGCAATGTCCACATTGTCTATCTTGTATTTCATCAGCAGTTTGCGCTGCTTTGCCGCTGCCTGAGAGTTCCATTCCTCATATGAGCGGCGCACCGAACGGGAGTCGGTATTGACCCACATAGTCTCTCCGGTTTCGCTGTCCTTGACATTTACAAGTCCGACTGCAGGGATGCTTTCCTCCCTCGGGTCGTGCACCTTGATGACACTCAGGTCGTGGCGACCGGCAGCGACCTTGAGCGCGTCTTCGTAGCGGGGCGAGCCGTCAGCGTTTACGTCGAGCATATCGCTGAGCAGAAATACGTTGCATTTCTTCTTTATGGCGTTGGTGAGGTATCTGAGGGCAAATCCTATGTCCGTGCCGTCTGAAGAAGGCTGGAGCTGGAGCATCTCCCTTATGATGTGGAGGAGGTGGCTGCGCCCCTTTGCCGGCGGGATGAATTTTTCCACCTTGTCGCTGAAGAAGAGGGCACCGACCTTGTCGTTATTCAGTATGGCGCTGAAACTCAACACCGCCGCTATTTCGGCGAGCATCTCACGCTTGGTGGTCGAGACGGTTCCGAAGAGCCCTGAACGGCTAACATCGACCAGGAGTACCACCGTAAGTTCCCTTTCTTCCTCGAATACCTTGACATAGGGCGAACGCAGACGTGCAGTGACGTTCCAGTCCATAGAACGGACATCGTCACCCCACTGATACTCACGGACTTCGCTAAATGCCATTCCCCGGCCCTTGAAGGCGGAGTGATACTCGCCCGCAAAGACCTGGTGGGAAAGCGCCTTGGTGCGTATCTCCAGTTTCCTTACCTTTTTCAGCAGCTCACTTGCTTCCATAACACTACGGAACTACAACGGCGTTGATTACCTGATTGATGATATCCTCAGGCGTAACGTTCTCTGCTTCAGCTTCATAGGAGAGTCCTACACGATGACGGAGCACCTCAGGGCACACAGCTCTGACATCTTCCGGGATGACATATCCGCGACGCTTTATAAAGGCGTATGCCTTTGCCGCCATACTGAGCGAGATGCTGGCTCGAGGCGAGGCGCCGAAGGAGATAAAGTCCTTGATCTGTCCGAGGTTGTAGTCTTCGGGGGTTCTGGTTGCATATACGATATCGACGATGTAACGCTCAATCTTTTCGTCCATATAGACCTCCTTGACAATCTTGCGGGCACGGCTGATGTCCTCGGGCTTGACTACCGGAGAAGGCTGAGGGAAGGTGCCGGAATTGTTCATCCTTATGATCTGCCTCTCCTCTTCCTTTTTCGGGTAGCTTACCTTGACCTTGAGCATGAAACGGTCAACCTGGGCTTCAGGGAGAGGATAGGTTCCTTCCTGCTCTACAGGGTTCTGGGTTGCCATCACGAGGAAAGGTTCAGGGAGAGGGTAGGTTTCGTCACCAAGTGTAACCTGACGTTCCTGCATTGCCTCGAGCAGTGCGGACTGGACCTTTGCCGGGGCTCGGTTGATCTCGTCGGCGAGTACGAAGTTGGCAAAGACAGGGCCCTTGTGAACTTCGAACCTTTCCTGCTTCTGGGAGTATATCAGGGTTCCGGTGAGGTCTGCAGGCAGCAGGTCCGGAGTAAACTGAATCCTGCTGAACCTGGCATCTACAACTTTTGCCAATGTGCTGATAGCCAATGTTTTTGCAAGACCAGGCACACCTTCGAGCAATATGTGTCCGTCCGCGAGGAGGGCAATCATCAGGTTCTCGACAAGGTGTTTCTGTCCGACTATGACCTTGCCCATTTCGAGCGAGAGCAGGTCAGTGAATGCGCTCTCGTGCTGGATGCGGTCGTTTAGTTCCTTTATGTTTACTGTTTCCATAATTGATTTTCTGTTGTCGCGAGGTGCCAGCAAAATTAATGCCCGAATTGACAAAAAAGCAATTATCTTTGCAGTATGAGGTATGCTATTGTATTGAGTTATGACGGTTCGGGCTTTTGCGGATGGCAGATCCAGCCCGATGCCCCTTCGGTTCAGGGCGCTCTCGAGCAGGCGCTCGCTATGCTGCTTCGGGAAAAGGTCGGCGTGGTCGGCGCCGGAAGGACAGACACGGGGGTCAACGCCTCGTACTATGTGGCGCATTTTGACTGCAATGTGGAAATTCTTGACACTGAAACACTTGCATACAAGCTCAACTGCGTGCTATCCCCTGGAATAGCTGTCAGCAGCATAAGGAAGATGGAGGACGGCGACTTCCACGCCCGCTTTTCAGCCTTGCGTCGGACTTACCGATACTACGTCCATATCGGGAAGGACCCGTTTATAGAGAAGAATTCTTACAGATATCCGTTCGGGGAACTGGACTTCGGGGCGATGAACCTTGCGGCACAGGCGTTGAAAGGGACAAAGGACTTTTCCTGCTTCGAGAAAAGCGGGGGCGACAACAAGACTTCGATATGCACAGTGTTCGAGGCGGGGTGGCACAGATATTGTCCGGAACCGGGGTGCTCGGGGCAGTGCTGGTACTTCGAGATTACGGCGGACAGATTCCTCCGTAATATGGTGCGGGCGATAGTGGGGACGCTGCTCGAGGTCGGCAGGGGCAGGCGCAGCGCCGCTTCGATTCCTGGACTGCTGGATTCCGGGGACCGTTGCGAGGCGGGTCAGTCAGTGCCGGGTCACGCTTTGTTCCTTTATGACGTGGCTTATCCGGAAGCTTTTGGCTTATCCCGATAATTTGATTATATTTGCAGACTATATTAAACATAAGACTTATGCTTTATAACTTACTTCAGACAGACATCGTGGGGGCAGGCGCAGTACAGACCCAGGAGATGTCGTATTCGCTTCTGGATCTGGCAGTTAAGGGCGGCTGGCTGATGCTCGTGCTGCTTCTGCTTTCCATTCTCGCCATATTTATCTTCGGAAAGAAGCTCTGGATGATCAGCCAGGCGGGAAAGATTGACAAGGATTTTATGATGGATATCAGGGACTATCTGCACGACGGCAAGATAAAGTCGGCGCTTACTCTCTGCTCCAAATATGACGCTCCCGTGGCCCGTATGGTGGAGGCCGGCGTAGCGCGCTACGGCAAACCGCTTTCTGACGTGCAGGCCGCAATCGAGAATGTGGGCAACGTGGAGGTAGCAAGGCTCGAAAAGGGTCTTCCTTACCTTGCCACCATAGCCGGCGGCGCTCCGATGATAGGATTCCTCGGTACCGTAATCGGTATGGTAAGGGCGTTCTTCGATATGGCAAATGCGGGCAACAACATTGATATCTCATTGCTGTCCAACGGTATATATACCGCGATGATTACGACTGTCGGAGGTCTCGTGGTAGGTATCCTGGCGTATTTCGGTTACAACTTCCTTACCGCCAAGGTGTCCAACCTCGTGTACTCGATGGAAAGCGCAACCATCAAGTTTATGGACGTGCTCAGCGAGCCTAAGGACGGAGCGGAGGAGTAGAAGATGGCACTCAGGCGTACAACAAAGGCAGATCCGAACATTGCGATGTCGTCGATGACCGACATCGTGTTCCTTCTGCTGATATTCTTCCTGGTGACTTCGACTCTGGTCAATCCAAATGCGTTGAAGCTGCTCTTGCCCAAGAGTACGGGTCAGGTCAGCGCCAAGGCTACGGTCAGCGTTTCGATAAAGGACTGGGGCGACGACAGCTACAGCTACCACATAAACGGCAACCAGCAGCCAGTAAACCTGGAGGAAGTGGAGGATGAACTGGTGGAACTTCTTCAGAGCGAGGAAGATCCGACATTCTCGATATATTCTGACGAGAGCGTGCCTATCAAGGAGATAGTGCAGGTTATGAACATTGCGAAACGCAATCACTATAAGGTAATCCTGGCAACACAGGCAGAGTAATGAAGCAATATCTCAGAGAAAGAAACGAGCGCGAGCGCAACTCGGTGCTGACCGGACTGGGCCTTACCATAGGTCTGCATCTGGCCGCATTTCTGCTCGTGTCTTTTTCCGGATTGACCTACCTCTATCCGCCACCTCCGGAGAGTACCTTCGTGGTTGATTTTGAGGAGGAGGATGAGGAAGTGGTTCAGCAGCGCAGGGGCCGCGAACCTCAGGCCGAGGAGATTGACAGGACACGCCCGATTGAGCTGGTACAGAGGGCAGAATCTCCTGAAGTAGCTGACAGACAAAACCTTACACCTGCAACCAAGCAGGACGACTTTGGTGATGTCGAGACTCCTGAAGTTCCTGTAAAAGAGGAACCTAAGATAGACCCGAGGGCAAGTTTCCCGGGTATGGCAAAGAAAGACACCTCGCTTACGGCGCCTCACGCGGCGCAGAGCGCAAGCGATAAGTACAATGCGGGACATCCTGACGGCAATACCAGGACCGGCAACAGCGAAGGAACGCCTAATGCGCACGTCAAGGGGCGCAATACGGTGGGCAACCTTCCAAGGCCAAACTATGCAAGTCAGGAGAGCGGTACGGTAGTGGTTACAATATGGGTGGACAATTACGGAACGGTGCAGAAGGCTGTTGCGGGTGCGGACGGCACGACCGTTACGGACAAGTCACTTTGGGCGGAAGCCCGCAAGGCGGCGATGTCAACGCATTTCAACATGGATGCTGATGCGCCGGCAATGCAACAAGGAACAATAACTTACATATTTAAATTAAAATGACGACGTGAGTTGTCAGAATTGAAACAACAATTAAGGACTATGGACAATTTTAGCAAAGACGGACGTAAACTTAGACCAAGGAAAAACGCCGGCGGCAGCGCAGTTTCGCGTGCCGAAAAAGTTGACATTCAAGCAGAAAGATTTGACTCGGGAGAGAGGCGCAGCTATGGTGCGGGCCGCTCTTACGGGCAGGGCCGCAGTTATGGCGAGAACCGTGGTTATGGCGAAGGCCGTGGTCAGGGTCGCAGCTACGGCGAAGGTCGCAGTTATGGCGAGGGCAGGCAGGGTGCCGGCCGCTCTTACGGCGAGAACCGGGGCCGTTCATACGGTCAGGGCCGTAGCACGGGCGAAGGTCGCAGCTACGGCGAAGGTCGCAGCTACGGCGAAGGTCGTGCCCAGGGCGAACGCCGCAGCTATGGCGAAGGCAGGCAGGGTGCCGGCCGCTCTTATGGTGAAAACCGCGGTCGCTCCTACGGACAGGGACGTGGTACGGGCGAAGGCCGCAGCTTCGGTGAAGGTCGCAGCTTCGGTGAAGGTCGCAGCTTCGGTGAAGGCAGACAGGGCGCAGGCCGTCCATACGACGACAGGAAGCAGGGTGCAGCTCATTCAGACCGCAAAAGGGAGGGTCGCAGGCCGGCAGCCGGAGGAAACAGGGCCGCAGCCGGTCGCGGGAAGAAATTCCAGAAGCCAAATCCGTATATGTTCAATAAAAATTCAGATGCGGGCATAAACAGGATGATCAGCCGCCGTCCTATCGTTGAAGAGAACAATTATTCTGACGCAGACAGCGTTCCTACAATAATCAAGGACGAAATCCGTCTCAACAAGTTCATCGCCAACTCAGGCATCTGCTCTCGCAGGGAGGCTGACACGCTTATCGCTGCGGGCGTGGTTACGGTAAACGGCCAGGTCGTTACCGAACTTGGAACAAAGGTCAACGTCCACGATGATGACATCAGGTTCAACGGAGAGCGTCTCAAGGGAGAAGAGAAGGTTTACATCGTGATGAACAAGCCGGTGGGCTATGTTACGACGGCAAGCGACCCGCACGCCGGAAAAACGGTGATTGACCTTGTGCAGAATTGTCCTGCAAGGGTTTACCCAGTCGGAAGGCTTGACAAAAATACCACAGGTGTGCTTATGCTCACCAACGACGGAGAGATTGCGGAAAGACTCACCCACCCTTCATACGACAAGAAGAAGATTTATCAGGTGATTCTGGATCACGAACTTAGCCAGGAGGATTACGACAAGATTCTCAGCGGCATCACTCTCAGCGACGGCGACGTGAACGCAGACTCGCTCGAGTATATCGACGAGTCCGACAAGCGCAAGCTCGGGGCATAGAGATCCATTCAGGAAAGAACCGTATCGTCCGCCGTATCTTCGAGTCCCTCGGATACTCGGTCAAGGCGCTCGACAGAGTTTACTTCGCTGGTCTGACCAAGCAGAGCCTAAAGAAGGGCGAGTGGAGGTATCTCTCTGAGAATGAGGTTAATATCTTAAAAATGGGAGCATACGTTTAATGGCGCACCATTCCGGATTCGTTAATATCATCGGCAATCCGAACGTCG
>SFJA01000072.1 GCA_004556005.1 Bacteroidales bacterium
GGCTTCTGCTTCTCGTGCCTGTCATTCCGGCAGTATATGCCGTTATGCTGTGGCTGCGCAGGCGCCGCGTACGCCGTTTCGGAGACGAGGCTCTCGTCACGCAGCTTATGCCTTCCTGGTCATCAGCCAAGGCCTGGGCAAGGGTGATTCTCTTCTCCCTGGCATTTCTTTTCTTCGTCATAGGCCTCTCCAGACCTCTTCTCGGAGCCAAGCTCAAGGAAAGGGAGAGCCGCGGAGCCGAGATTATGATATGTCTGGACGTCTCCAACTCAATGCTGGCGCAGGACTACTCTCCAAACCGGCTTGAACGCGCCAAACTCGCCATATCGAGAATAGTTGACAAACTCCAGGAAGACCGCATCGGACTCATACTCTTTGCCGGAACATCGTTCGTACAGCTCCCTGTAACAACGGATTATATCTCCGCAAAGATGTTTCTCAACTCCATCAATACCGCCTCTGTTCCCGTACAGGGCACAGCAATAGGCGAGGCACTGATGACCGCCGCAAAGAGTTTCAGCGCCCAGAGTGAAAAGAGCCGCGCAATCATTGTCATCACCGACGGCGAAAACCACGAGGACGACGCACTCGAGGCAGCCAAAACCATAGCCGAGACCGGCATACGCATCTACACCGTCGGCGTAGGCAGTCTCCGTGGGCAGCCGATACCTGTTGACGGCGACCTGCTCAAGGACTCCGAAGGCAACATCGTGGTCACCCGCCTCGACGAGGGCACCCTGCAGCAGATCGCCCAGGTCGGGTCGGGAGTCTATGTCCACGCCGGTAATGAAGAATTTGGTCTTAACCCCATACTTGAAGACATACGAAGGCTCGAAGATGAGCGATTCAACAGCATAGTGTTTGAGGAGTATGAGGAACAGTATATGTATTTCTTTGCGATTGCCCTGCTGCTCTTTGTCGTGGAGATGCTGCTGGGTGAGAGGAAAATTAGGAGGAAATTGATTTGAAACGACTGAATTTCAATATTTTGGCACTGTTGCTTGCTCTGTGTGTCTGCCTGCCAGCCGCTGCACAGAACGAGAAGCATTTGGTCCGCAAGGGCAACAGGCAGTATGGCGGGGGCAAATTCCGTGAGTCGGCGGCAAGTTACGGCAAGGCCGCGGCAGTCGATTCCAACTCCTTTGCAGCCCAGTACAACCTTGCATCTTCGCTCTACCGTCTTGAGGACTGGAAAGCTGCCTCTGACGCATTGGGAAAGGCTGCTTCCGTGCTTCCTTCCGATGCTTCCCTGGCTGCGGACTGCCATTACAATTCCGGGGACGTCGCCCTGCAGCAGAAAGACTACGCAGCGGCGGTAAAGGCATTCAGGGAGGCGCTGCTGCTGCGTCCGGATGATCTGGACGCAAAGGAGAATTATATCTATGCCAAGAAAATGCTTGAAAATCAGCAGAATGGTGAGGGAGGACAAGGCGACGGCGGACAAAATGGTGACGACCGGCAGAACGACCAGAATCAGCAGAACGACCAGAATCAGCAGAAGGATCAGGACGGGAATGGTCAGGACCGTCAAAATCCTTCCGATAATCAGAATCAGTCCCAAGGCGATTCGGGTCAGGGAACTATGACTCCGCAGCAGGCGCAGAGGGTGCTCAATGCCATCCAGGCCGCCGAGAAGAAGACTCAGGACAAGGTAAACGCCGAAAAGGCAGAAAAGGATAAATCAAGACAGAAAGAGAAGAATTGGTAGGATGAAACGCTTGATTACTAATATATTGTTCCTGCTCACCGCAGCACTTGCGATGGGGCAGAATTCGCTCAAGGTCCAGGCTCCCGAGATAGTTGCGCTGGACGAACGCTTCAACGTGACCTTCGTCATTTCGGGGCGCGCAGAGCCTAGCAGTTTCGACTGGGTGCCGGGGGACGGATTCCAGCTGGTGTGGGGCCCGCAGAAGGGAAGCTACCACCAGCGTACGATAATCAACGGTAAATCAGAGAGTTCGACGCAGACAACCTACACCTACGTCCTTATGCCGAAGTCTGCGGGAAAATTTATCATACCGGCGGCTAAGGCCAAAGTCAAGGGCGAAACCCTGACCAGCGAACCATTCAGCATAGAGGTGGTCGCTTCTTCGGCGGGAAAGTCCGGCTTGTCCGGGCATCAGGGTTCTTCCGGCTCCGCCAATTCTTCCGGAATGAGCGGCGCATCGGGCTCCGGGAATGCTTCGGGTTCGGGATCCTCTTCCGGGTCCAGGGCAGCCGCCACGGGAGACATCGACAACTCCGACCTATTTATGCGCCTGAATGTCAGCAAGAGTTCCGTCGTTGTCGGAGAAAGCCTTACGGCTACACTCAAGCTCTACCAGAGAGTCAATATTTCGGGCTTTGAGGATGCAAGATTTCCGAGTTTCAACGGATTCTGGAGCCAGCAGATCCAGGCCCCGACTAATATAGAATTTCGCCGTGAAAACGTTGACGGACAGATATATAACACTGCAGTACTTCGTAGTTGGACGCTCATCCCGCAAAAGTCCGGCAAGCTTGTCATTGACCCTGCGGAACTTGTCTGCCAGATTAATGTAAGGACTCCGAGAACACAGGTCGGAAGCATATTCGACAGTTTCTTCCAAGATGACTATCATACTGTAAGAAAGCGTGTTAGCTCACCTGCCGTTACTATCGCCGTCTCTGCTCTGCCTTCAGGTGCTCCCGATTCTTTCGGCGGTGGCGTGGGCAACTTCAAGATGAGCGTTTCGCTTTCCAAAGACTCGCTCAAGACACACGACGCCGCTTCGCTCAAGGTGGTAATCAGCGGAAAGGGCAACCTTGCGCTGCTTGAAGCTCCGAAACCTGCTTTCCCGCACGATTTTGAAACTTACGACGTCAAGATTACAGATGGAGCGTCTTCCAGGACGTTCGAGTTTCCTTTCATACCACGAAGCAGCGGTGATTTTGTCCTTCCTGCGCTCCAGTACACTTATTATGACGTCTCGTCGCGTACTTACGTGACCCTCTCCGGGCCGGAGATTGCTGTTTACGTTGAACGCAGTGAAAATGATGCGCTGCAGCCCGTTCAGGGCGTGCCGTCAGTGCAGGCCCCTGCCCGCAAGGATGTCAAGGACCTTGCTAACGACATACGCTTCATACATACCTCAGACCCTCATTTCAGCAGACAGGGTCATCTGTTCGCAGGTTCCCTTCTCTTCTGGCTGCTCTTCGCTTTGCTTCTTATTCTGGCTATTTGTATATGGTTCATAGTCAGGGCCGTGCTCCGCAGCCGTTCCGATGTCGTTAGCAGACGCAATCGCGCTGCGGCAAGGATGGCGACAAAGAGGCTTTCTACGGCTCGTCAGTTCCTTGACAAGGGGCTCGTTACTGCTTTTTATGAGGAACTCCACCGTGCGCTTCTCGGCTTTGTTTCGGACAAATTCAACATTGACGCTGCTGACATGAGCCACGATGGCATCAGCGCCCGATTTGTGGATGCAGGTCTGGACCAAAAATGCACTTCCTCCTTCCTCGAACTGCTCGATGCCTGCGAGTTTGCACGCTACGCGCCATCTTCCGACAACTCCTCGATGGCCCAGCACTATCACTCTGCAATGGATATCATCACCTTGATAGATAACAATATGCACAGGAAGACCCAAAATCGTACACTTGTTGTAACGGCATTGCTTGCTGCAATGTCAGCATCTATCCTGCCGCCAGCCGAGGCCCGTGCAGATGGCAGAGCGGACTCGCTTTGGAATGCCGGGTTGTCCGCTTACTCGGAAGGCCGCTGGGAAGAGGCTCTGCAAGACTGGAAGGCAGTCGAAGCGCTCGGTATGGAGAGTCCACACCTATATTATAATATAGGAAACGCCTTTTTCAAGCTCTCCGACCTCTCTCATTCCATCCTATATTATGAAAAGGCGCTCAAGCTTGATCCTTCTGACCGTGATGCCCGCTACAATCTCGAATACGCGTCGTCTATGACGAGGGACAGGATCGAAAGCGTGCCTGAGTTTATACTGGCTCAATGGTGGAAGCATTTCTGCTATTTGATGTCCTCGGGGACTTGGGCGGTGTTTACCCTTGTATTGCTTGCCCTGATGCTTGCCTGTCTCCTGCTCATTCTGCTTTCCCGTTCCTGTGGCCTGCGACGTCTTTCACTCGCTTCCGGAGCCGTTTCACTTGTGCTGATGATTCTTTGCCTGAGTTGTTCCCTGTACCAGAGGTCAAGGCTGGAGTCTCTCGACAGGGCTGTCGTCACGGCTACCGTTGCTCCGGTAAAGAGTTCTCCAGCAATCGCTTCGTCCACTGACTTGTTTGTCCTGCACGAGGGTACCAGGGTTGACGTTGTCGAAAGTGCAGGTCTATGGTACAGCATAAAACTCTCTGACGGAAGGCGTGGTTGGCTGGAAAAAAGCAATCTGGAGCTGTTCTGACCCCTACTTTTTTAGGAAAAATTATTGGATTTCCAGATATTTGTTCATAAATTTGCAGCGTGCGTATAGTGTGGAATAGTGTCCACAAGGCTATAACGCACGCAAATTGTTGATTATTAACAATGTTTATGCATATGAATTTTAAAAGGATTTTCCTGGTTCTCACCGCGTCATTGATGCTTGCGGGAATCGCGTCTGCCCAGCAGAGCAAGGCGGACAAGACAGTTGAGTTCAATCCTCACTGGTATGTTCAGTTACAGGGTGGTGCGGCATACACTCTCGGAGAGACGGTTGACTTTACCAAACTTCTCTCTCCTTCCGCATTCCTCAATGTGGGTTACAACTTCACTCCTGTTACGGGCGTGAGAGTGGGTCTCGGCGGATGGCAGGGAAAAGGCTATCACGTTTACGAGCAGACCGACTACTCTTTCAAGTTCGGCCAGGCCTACGCTGACCTTATGTTTAACCTCTGCAACCTCTTCGGCGGTTACAACCACAAGAGGCTTGTGTCTGTAGTGCCTTTCTTCGGTATCGGCGGATATCTCGGATTTGAGAACAGCCAGGCAGGCAAACTTATTTCATATGCCAATGAAAAGATGACCCTTCTCTGGGAGCCTGTCACTCCTTTCTTCGCTGCACGCGCAGGTGCGCTGGTTGACTTCCGTATTTGCGACAATTTCTCAATCAACCTCGAAGGCAACGTAAACGGTATCGACGACAGGTTCAACTCCAAGGACGGTGACAACATCGACTGGCAGTTCAACGCTCTTCTCGGTCTTACCTACCGTTTCGGTTCTACCCGACCTTCAAAGGCTACTGCTGAGGAACTTGCTCTTGCTGACGCACTTGCAGCAGCCGCTGCAGCACAGAAGGCTGCTCAGCTTGCAAAGGACAATGCCGCCAAGGAAATTGCTGACGCGCAGAAGGCCGCTGATGACAGGGCTGCAAAGGCAGAGGCTGATGCAAAGGAACTTGCACGCCAGCTCGCCGAGCAGATGGCAGCTGCAAACGCAAAGCCTGTCGTAAACGTATTCTTCAAACTCAACAGCAGCGTTATCCAGAAAGAGGAAAAGACAAAGATCGACCGCGTGATTGCATATTTGCTCACCAATCCTGATGCAGTTGTGGAACTCGTAGGTTATGCTGACAAGAACACCGGTACTCCAAGGTACAACAAGGGTATTTCTGAGCGTCGTGCAAAGGCCGTTGCCAAGTACATCAGGGAAAAGGGCATCGAGGCTAAGCGCATCGTAACCGATCATAAGGGTGACACCGTACAGCCGTTCGCAGTCAATGACGAGAACCGTGTCGTAATCTGCACCGTTGATTAATCATTAATCTATTTATATAACTTTATCTACTAACATTATGAAAATCAGATTTTCAAAAGTTGCTACGCTGTTCCTCGCAGGAGCAGCGGTCCTGGCGGCTGGATGTACTGATTACCAGTCAGACATCAACGACATCTATGTAAAGATAGATGAGTTGGCGTCTAAGGAATCAGTTGCTACCCTGCAGAACCAGGTAGTTGTGCTTAGCAGCGCGCTTGAGAAGTTGCAGGGCGATCACAGCAAGGACATCGCTGATCTCAACAAGAGCATCAGCGCCCTTCAGGCTGCAGACGCTCAGTTCACAAACCAGATTGCTGCTCTTGATGGAAAGATCGGTGATAACGCAACGAATATTGCCGCTCTCCAGTCCGCATTGGCAAACACCGACAAGACCGTTGATGCGCTTGCTGCTGCTTTTTCAGCTTACAAGACTGAGGTTTCCAATGCTCTTAAGGATCTTTCTGCAAAGGATGCTGAACTTGCCGGTAAGATCGAGACCGCAGAGGCTGCTCTCCGCGGAGAGATTGCTGCCGTACAGAAGCTTGTTGAGACTGAGGTTACAAACCGTACCGATGCCGACAAGGTTCTCGGAGAAAGGATTGACGCTGCAGTAAAGGCTGCTGCTGATAATCTTGCTGCTGCCGAGTCTCGCCTTAACGACAAGATTGGCGCTGAAGCTACCCGTGCTCAGCTTGCAGAGAAGGAACTCAAAGATGCTATCGCTGCCGAAGTTGCGGCCAGAGAGGCTGCTGACGAGGCTGCTGCCAAAGCTCTCGCTGCTGAAGTAAAGCGTGCTGAGGATGCAGAGAAGCTTCTCGATGAAGCTATCAAGGCAGAAGCTGCTGCACGTGACGCTGCTGACGTTGTTCTCACCAAGAGAATCGCTGCTGAAGAAAGGGCTCGCGAAGTTGCCGACAGTCTCCTTTCAGAGGCTATCAAGGCTGAAGCTATTGCCCGTGACGAGGCTATCAAGGTAGCTGTAGAGGCTGAGGCTATTGCCCGAATCAAGGCTGACTCAGCTCTCCAGGCTTACGCTGAGAACATTGACAAGAAGGTTGATGATCTTAACAAAGAGTACACCGCATTCAAGGCGACTGTAGAGGGTGAGATTGCAGGTCTTAAGACCAGACTTGATGCTGCTGAGACCGCTATCAAGAATATCGATGCTTCTATCAAGACCATCAACGGTCAGATTAAGGATCTCCAGGAGGCTGACTCTCTCCTTAGAGTTGATATGGAGGCCGGTGACCAGTATGTTCTCGATTCACTCAATGTGGTTAAGGCTGCTACCGAGAAGAGCATTGCTGCTCTCCAGAAAGCCGTTAAGGAGATCGTTGCCGTTAACAAGGATCAGAGCGACTCTCTCAAGGCTGCTTTTGCCAAGTTCAATGACTATGTGCTTACTACTACCTTTGAAGCATATCAGGATGAGGTAGAGGCTGCCCTCAATGCTAAGGCTGATACCGCTGCTCTCAATGCAGCTGTCAAGAGAATCGATGATCACGATCTTCGTATCGTTGCCCTCGAGGCTTACAAGAATGAGCTTGTTGAGACCATCATTCCTGGTCTTGAGGCTGCCGACAAGGCTCTCAAGGCTAGTATCGACTCACTCGGTGGTGTTGTTGCCGAAGTAAAGGAAAATGTTGATACCCTCAACAGCCATATGGCTAAGGCTGAGGCCACAATTGCTCAGCATACTCTTGATATCGCAGCCCTCGCAGCTCGCACTAGCGCTCTTGAGCAGTGGCAGGCTGTAGCTGAAGAGAACATCCAGAGTCTCCTCAGCCGCATCCGCAGCGTAGAGTTCGTGCCTGATTATACTGACAAGTATATCACCATCGAGCAGGTTGTTATGCCTGTTGTAGGTTATGTCCCATCTAATGAGGATGAAGATTCTTATTGGCGCTATTTAGATACAGTTTATGTATATAATGCACCTTCTGAGATTACTTACAAGGTATATCCAACCGAAATGGCTGACTCTCTTGTTAATTACTTCAAGGAGAATGCTAAATATGGTAAAGTTTACTTTGATGTTGTCAATGTTAAGGGATCTGGAGCTCGTTTTGACGCGACAGATGAGGTTAAGCGTCCTGAACTTGAGATTCTTGATGTTAACAAGTCTGATAGAACCGCTGGTGCTATTACCTTCACTGTAAAGGCAAAGAACGTTGATGATTTTGGAGGGCTTACCAAAAAAATCTATAAGATGGTTAAGCACTCTAGTCAATCCAACTTGTTGATCCCTGATAAGATTGCATTCT
>SFJA01000073.1 GCA_004556005.1 Bacteroidales bacterium
CCGGGTCTCAAGACCGAATTCTTCCCTCGCGGCGACTCCGAGCGCGTGACCTGCAACATCGAGCTCCCGATGGGAACGGCGCAGGACGTAACGAGACAGTTCTACCAGACCGTTTACGAGGAGATAATCGCTGAAGTGCCTGAGATAAAGATATTCAACTGCAGTTTCGGACAGGCGGACTCTGACAATACCCTTGCGAATATGCAGAACAACGGTACGCATGTGCTTTCGATGAACATCAACATCGGAACTTCAAGTACCCGCGAACGTACCAGTGCGGAGATCGCCGACCAGATAAGGGACATCATCAACAGGCATCCTGAAGTACGCAGGGCTACCGTAAGTGACGGTGGCGGCGGAATGGGCGGCGCCTCGACGGTGAAGCTCGAAGTTTACGGTTATGACTTTGCCGAAACCGACAGGGTTGCCCGCGAGCTCCAGTCAAAGATGCTGCAGGATCCAACCTATGCCCAGGTTACCCTCAGCAGGGACGAATACCAGCCTGAATACAAAATGGACTTTGATCGTACGAAACTTGCCCTGAACGGTCTCAATTCCGCAACTGCAGGAGCGGCATTCAGCGCGGCGATGAGCGGAACCGTCTCCTCGTACTACCGCGAGGACGGTGACGAATACAGCATCAGGGTGCGCTATGCCCCTCAGTTCCGTACGAGCATCGAGGATATGGAAAACATAATCGTGACCAACTCTGCAGGCAAACCGGTGAGGATGAAGGAACTCGGAACCGTGGTCGAGACCCTCGTGCCTCCGACTATCGAGCGCAAGGACCGTGACAGGCTCATCACAATAAACGGCATCGTTGCGAGGGGAGCTGCGCTGAGCGAAGCCGTCGATGCAGCAAACAAGGCGATAAGAGAGAGCGAGATCCCGTCCAATATCGACGTGGTAATAGCCGGAGATTATGAGGACCAGCAGGATATGTTCGGCGATTTGCTTATTCTTATGTTGCTGATAGTCATACTGGTATATATGGTTATGGCATCACAGTTCGAGTCGTTTATGAGTCCGTTCGTGATTATGTTCTCAGTGCCGTTCGCGCTTATGGGCGTGCTTCTGGGACTCAAGGTGACCGGCAGCGCAATGGGAGTCATGTGTCTCATCGGTGTCATAATCCTGCTCGGAATTGTGGTGAAGAACGGTATCGTGCTCATCGATTACACAATATTGCTTCGCGAAAGGGGAATGGCTCCTGTCGAGGCTTCGGTAGCAGCTGCCCGCAGCCGTCTGCGTCCTATCCTTATGACTACACTTACAACCGTGCTCGGTATGCTTCCTATGGCTCTGGGAAGGGGAGAAGGTTCTGAGATGTGGCATTCTCTCGGTGTTACGGTATGCTGGGGTCTTTCGATTTCGACTATCGTGACCCTCGTGCTCATCCCTACCATTTATTGTTCGTTCACTGACAGGAAAAAGAAGAAAAAGGTATGAAAGGAATATTTGTTAGTTACAACCAGGCGTACAACGAAGAAATCGTAGAACTTCTCGAGTCTTTCGGTCAGAGGGGATTTACCCGCTGGGAGGACGTCGAAGGCCGCGGAAGCTTTGAGGGAGAGCCACATATGGGTAATCACGCCTGGCCGACGATGAATCACGCGCTCATCACCTTTGTCCCTGACGACAAGGCACCTGCCATAATGCAGGCTCTCAGGGAGAAGGACGGGTCGAATCAGGCGCTTGGCTTGAGAGCGTATTGTTGGACAATCGAAATGTTTTATTAAATTTGCGGTATGGAAAAGGTAATAAACAATGCAAATATTGACGAAATCCTTGCATCGCCGCTTCCGGTGGTCATTGATTTCTGGGCAACATGGTGCGGACCGTGCCGTATGCTTGCCCCAACCGTTGAGGAAATAGCTTCCGAATATGAAGGACGCGCGATCGTTGCAAAGTGCAATGTGGACGATTGTGAAGAACTCGCCGACAGGTTCGGAATCCGCAACATCCCTACCCTCTTGTACTTCAAGGGTGGTCAGTTGGTAAACCGCTCTGCCGGACTGGTACCTAAAAAGGATATCTCCGCAGTGTTGGATTCTTTGATCTAGTCATTATGCAAGATGGTGAGAGCTGACGATAGCCAAAGGCTATCCTGCTCTCGCCGTTTTTTAGTAAATTTTTGATGGTATGAAGAAACTGATTTTGTCTTTGTTAGCCGTCCTGGCACTGGCCGTTTCAGCCAATGCCCAGATTGGTATTGTAGCCGGACTCACCTCTTCATCAACTGATGTCGAGTCAGCCGTTGCTAACATAAAGAGCGTGAACCAGTATCACGTCGGACTCTCCTACAGGTTCAATATAGGAGAAGTGCTTGCCATACAGCCGGCCATCATTTATAACGTCAAGGGCTCGTCCGTCGAGACTCTGGACCTTGGCCAGCTTTCAAGCCAGATTGACCTTAAGACAGGATTCCTCGAGATTCCCGTACAGGTTCAGGCCGGCATTCCTCTCTTCGGACTTGCCCGTGTGTATGCCCTTGCAGAGCCATTTGTAGGCTATGCCATCAGCAACAGCATAGAGAGCACGATCAGCGATGTCAAGACCGAAGGATGGGAATATGTCAAGAACCGTTTCGAGTACGGGGTAGGTCTGGGTGCCGGTGTTGAACTGCTCAATACCTTGCAGGTCAACGTGAAGTATTTCTGGAATCTCGGAAACCTTTACGGACCCGACAATAGTCTTGATCTTTCCGGAAGCTACAACACCGCTGTCGATGCTGTCCAGAACGCAAAGTGCAGCGGTATTGCCGTAACAGCGGCCATTTTCTTCTAAGCATTTGATTATATGAGAGATGCAATCGTTTCATTTCTCGGGGACGATTGGACTCGGGTAATGGAACAGATGGAGGAGGCCTTGAGTTCTGACATAGGACTCCTGGACTCTACCAACAAGAACATACTCCGCCATTCGGGCAAGCTCCTCAGACCAATGCTCGCGCTCCTTTCAGCGCGGGCTTGTTCTGGTTTTACGACCGTCGATTCGTGCCGCTTCGCAGCTGCGGTGGAAATCCTTCACAATGCCACGCTTCTGCACGACGATGTTGCTGACTGCAGCATGGAACGTCGCGGTATGCCTACGCTCAATGCCAGTCTGGGTCCCGGAGCGGCAGTGCTGGTCGGAGACTTCTGGCTTGCAAGGGCGCTGAACAAGGTGCTTGGCTCCGATCATTGTAACAAAGTGCTGATGCTCTTTGCCAAGACTTTGGGCGAACTCGCTGAAGGTGAGATGCTTCAAATGGAAAAGGCATCTTCGGCCGATACTGACGAAAAAGACTATTTCCGCATAATCACCTGCAAGACAGCTTCACTTTTTGAGTGTGCCTGTGTTTCTGCGGCCATTTCCGTGGATGCTCCCAACGAATATATCGAGGCCATACGTCAATATGCGCTTGCTGCCGGAATGGCTTTCCAGATAAAGGATGACATCCTCGATTATGTCGGGGACGAAAAACTCGGCAAACCGGTGGGAACAGACCTGAAAGAACGCAAGATTACCCTGCCTTTGCTTGGTGCCCTGCACGATTCTTCAGACGAGTCCCGCATAAGGTCCATTGTAGCCGGACTTGACAGTCATCCGTCCGACTGTGAATCGGTAAGGCAGTTCGTGATTGACTCCGGCGGACTGGATTATGCGGTGGAGAAACTTGAAGAGCAGATTGCCCGTGCGGAAAAGGCCCTGCAAGTCCTGCCTGAAGGCCAGCCAAGGGATTATCTTGTGGAACTCGTAAGATTCAACTCTATCAGAAAGGTATGACATTCAGCGATATACAGGGAAACGAAGAGGTCAAGGCCGCGTTCCGGACCATGGTGGACAGCGGACGCATTCCCCACGCCATACTTCTGCACGAGGATGACGGGGGAGGGGCTATGCCAATTGTCCTTGCCTTTCTTCAGTACCTGTATTGCGAGCATCGCAGCGGGGGAGACGCCTGCTGCAGCTGCCCTTCCTGCAATCGCGTATCCAAACTCATTCATCCTGACATACATTTCATCTTCCCGTCAAGCGCCGGTACAAGTTCCGCCGACTGGGCCCCGAAATGGAGGCCTCTGCTTGCCTCCAACCCATCATTCACCGAAAATGAACTTGCCGAGGCTCTCGGAATAGAAGGCAAGAGTCTGGTCATCGCGGTATCGGAAGCAAAGGCTCTGCTCGAAACCCTCTCGCTCGGAGCGGTCGAGGGCGGTTACCGCAGCGTCGTCATCTACCTCCCGGAAAAGATGAATGCTGAAACGGCCAACAAGCTGCTCAAAATGATCGAGGAACCGCCCGCACAGACCCTGCTGCTGTTTATCAGCCACTCGCCGGAGTCGGTTCTGCAGACCATACAGTCCAGGTGCCAGCGCATACGCGTATTGCCGGAGGAGAATTCTTCCCGGACCGTATCCGGCGAGAGCATTCAGGAGTATGACCGGCTTTTCTGCAGCCTGCTCGATGCCGTAGTTTCGCGCAATCTTCTGTCCTGCATCGAGGCGGGAGAGGAAATGGCGGAGCTGCCGTCGCGCGAAAGTATGAAAGCTTTTTGTAAATTTGCATCTTCATCTCTGCGTGGCATTTTCCTCGCCCAGCAGGGCCTGGACAAATTGCAGGGAACGGAATGCGGAGGGGCAGCCGGCCGGGCTTCCTCCTTGAAAAAGACATTCCCGCGGCTTGCGCTTGCGGAAATAGACAGGGCAAGCATGCTGATAGGCCGCAACGTCAACTCGAAGATAGTTTTTGTGGAACTCTCTGTCAAGTTGTTTGGAATTAATAACTCATAGGATTAGGATGGATAACGAAACTATTAAATACGATTGCTTCAGGGGCTGTGTCGTCAGGGAAGACGAGCAGACGGGGGAGGCGAATTGCACTTACCGTGCGGGCTGCTGCAAGCTCAGTTCGCGAAACTACCTCAAGGGCTCCGACGACGGAAGCTGCCCCGACATATATGAAGTCCGCTTCAAAAACACCCGCAAGGCCTTTTTCCGCAACGAGTCGGGCCAGAATATCAAGATTGGCGATATGGTGATTGTCGAGGCGACTACCGGTCACGATCTCGGAATCGTGACGCTCGAAGGAGCCATAGTCCTCAGGCAGCTGAAGTGCAGGGGGATAGACCCGGAAAATACAGAATTTAAAAAAATATACCGCAAGGCGCGTCAGAATGACATCGACAAGTGGCAGATGGCTATCGCGCGCGAGCAGGAGACTATGATAAAGGCCCGCCGCATAGCCGCGGAGCTCGGTCTGGAGATGAAAATCGGCGACGTAGAGTTCCAGGGCGACGGCACCAAGGCGATATTCTACTACATCGCCGACGGCAGGGTGGACTTCCGCCAGCTTATCAAGGTCTTTGCGGAAGAATTCCGCATCAGGATAGAAATGAAGCAGATTGGCGCGCGACAGGAGGCAGGTCTCATCGGTGGACTGGGCGTTTGCGGGCGTGAACTCTGCTGCGCAAACTACATCACCAGCTTCCAGAGCATCTCGACCGGCGCTGCACGCTGCCAGGACCTTTCGCTCAATCCGCAGAAGCTTGCAGGGCAGTGCGGGAAACTCAAGTGCTGCCTCAATTACGAGGTAGCAAATTATCTTGACGCGCAGTCACGCATACCTAAGGTAACAGAACCGCTTGAGTTTGAAGATGGCCAGGCTTTCCTGCGCAAGACCGACATACTCAGGGAGATAATGTATTTCTCATACGACCGCAGTTCCGATGCCCAGTTGTTTCCGCTTGACGCTGCCGAGGTTCGCGAAATCATAAAGATGAACCGCAACGGCATTAGGCCGGAGTCGCTCAAAACCGAGCCGGAACCGCATATCCCTGAATTTATTACCGCAGTCGGGGACGACAGCATTACGCGTTTCGATACCCCTAAGCGCAAGAAAAACCGCGGCAAGTCCGACCGGAATCGCGGCAACAAGTCCGAGCGCGGCAAGTCCGAATCAGCCGCTCGCCCGGAGCGTCCTGAGCGCCAGGACCGCCCTGAACGCGGAGATCGTCAGGACCGTGGAGACCGTGGAGAGCGTCCTGAGCGTCAGGACCGCGGAGACCGCCCGAACCGTCAGCGCGAAGGCCGAGGCAAGCCGAAGGACCCGAAAGTATGAAAAAAATCCCCAGCTTGCCCCTGATACTGCTCCTGCTGCTTCCCGTTTCCTGCCACAGGCCCGCATCGACGGAACAGTTCGTCACCATCGACAAGTCTGTCGGGGGGATTTACGGATTCACCCTTGACCTCAGCGACACGCTCTGCGCCTACGACATCTGGTTCTACAACCGCGTAGAGCCGGCTCTGGGCGGGGTTGAGTCCGTGCAGGCGATTCCGCTCGCGGTAAAATGGCAACTGCTTGACTGTCAGGAAGAATTGTCTTATACCGAGACAGTTTACCACTGTCCCGGAGGGCGCCGGGGGAGAAAAGAATTGTACCGGAGCGGGGTGATTCCAGTTCGTCCGGGGAAGTACAGCCTTCAGCTCAGGCCGCTGGAGGTGCCGCCGGGATTCGACGGGCTGGGTGTAATCTGCAAGCGCGAACCGCTGCCATAAAAGCTACCGAAATGGGACACGACAAGCTACGCAAATTCGCTGAGAATGAGACATTTACCTGTCTCCTGCAACCGTCTTCGGCCGAGATCCTTGCCGACGGCTACTTCTCTTTACGCGACCATAAGATAAAGGGACGCTGGAACGCTGAGATGTTCGATGCGCCGCGCCCCATCGTGCTGGAACTCGGTTGCGGCAAAGGGGAATATACGGTTGCCCTGGCGGAGCGTGATCCTTCTAGGAACTATATCGGCGTTGACATCAAGGGTGCAAGGCTTTGGAAGGGAGCAAAATACGCTGAAACCCATCACCTGGGAAACGTAGCTTTCCTGCGGACCCGCATCGAATTGATCAATGCATTTTTCGCCCCGGGAGAGGTGGACGAAATCTGGCTTACCTTCTCCGACCCGCAGATGCGCCGCGAAAATGCACGGCTCAGTTCCCCGCTCTTCCTCGAACGCTATGCCCGACTCCTCCGTCCCGGGGGCATCATACACCTCAAAACCGACAGCCGCTTCCTGCACGAATATACAAAAGCAGTTTGCAGACAGAATGGATTGGATGTAATTGCCTGTACGGAAGATCTTTACGGTGACGGGGCAATTTCTGCGGAGCCTGCCGCCGAGTCCCTGTCGGAGAATTCGGTTGTCGAGTCCCTGCCGGAGAATTCGGTTGCCGAGTCCCTGTCGGACGCCGGAGCTATGCGGACGGGAGCGGTTGACGTTCTGTCGGACGACGGAGCTATGCCGACGGTAGCGGTTGATGCCCTGTCGGACGCAGGAGCTATGCCGACGGGAGCGGTTGAAGTTCTGTCGGACGCCGGAGCTATGCCGACGGTAGCCGGAGCGCTCTCGGCGGACCCCGCTTCAATTCCTCTGGAAGCGAGGGAAGTACAGACTTTTTATGAGACCATCTTCCGCAGTCAGGGATACAGAATCAATTACATAGCCTTCCGTCTAGGCACGCCGGATGCTTCCGTTTCGGGCACCTCGGCAGGCAGCCTTTTCCAAAGTCCGGACCGGGAGTTGTTTAATCCCGAATACTGGCGCTCCATCGAAGGCGAAAGGCAGATTTTCGGCCACGACACAGCCGAAACCCGCAGACAGAAACTGAAAAAAGAATCTTCAAGGAAACTTGAATAGGTTTTCCCCGGAAACTGAAGTGGATTTTCCCGGAATCCGCAAAAGGTTCTTCCCGGAATCCGCAAAAGGTTCTTCCCGGAATCCGCAAAAGGTTCTTCCCGGAATCCGCCATAGGTTTTTCCCTCGTCTGACCCTCCAGAATCGCTGTATTATGTAACCGCCTCCGCGATGTCGCTTCGTGAAATTCACCTGGAACCCGAATCGCCCTTCTACGGGCCTCCAAGGCACATTCCGGGTCCAGGTGGCACCAAATTGTGCTCACCTGCACCCAAATCAGAAGTTAAGTGCTTGATAATCAATAACGGC
>SFJA01000012.1 GCA_004556005.1 Bacteroidales bacterium
GTACCTTCGGCTATGCCGTTGAGCGTACCGTCTGCATATAGCTTAGGCAGGGTTGCCCATCTGCTGGCAGCCGTTCCGTCTGAGAAGGTTACCTGGAAGAGAGGGAATACCTGGGCAAACATACACCAGATTGCAAGTGTAAATGCGCGGTTCTGTATCCAACCTCCCCTGTTCCAGAAAATTGCCGCGATGGTAGGAGCGAGGAGAAGTGCAATTCCGCAGAACCATGAGTGAGTAGGAAGGCAATTGTAGGTGTATGCAAAGTTCCATACATCATATACTACAATATAAACCCAGGTCATATCGGGCCAAAGCATATCCGTCTTGTCCTTGGAAGCATAAACGCTCCACCAGGCAGTCATACAGAATATGTTGATGATACCGGCAAGACCGTTCATCACGTTATGCCATCCGCCATAGAGCCATACATCCTCGTTTGAAAGGAACCAGTGATACCATCCCTTGTATGCAGTTTCAAAGTCGGACGCGACTGCAATGAGGATATTGATGGCGACAATCACAAACGGAAAACATTTGAACCAGTGCTGTTTACCTATTCCCCACCCGTACTTTATCATCATAAAGCCTATACATCCGGCCAGGGCAGCGTAAATCTTGGCATAGTGGAACCAGCCGTTCATATATACGTATGTCTGGTTCTTGAGAGCCCACTCCGCACCGCTTGCGGCACCTATCTGTATGGCTACGAAATAAGCCGTAAGCGCCAGCGGGACAGCAAAAAACATAAAGATACCGCCGAACTTGCTTCTTCTTGAAAATTCATTGAGAAGGATAAGTCCCAGCAGGACTCCGATCATGGCAATCCATTGCCAGACCGCAGCATCACCGTAAACGTGGAAAAGCATATCAGTCGAGTTTTCGTGCTCCGTCAGAAATGACTACCGATATGACCTTAGGCTCGTGACCATACTCGGCGGCAAATTTCTGCTTTGCAGTTGTTATGAAATTGTCATAAAGTTCCGTCTTGACGAGGTTGATGGTGCAGCCTCCGAATCCACCGCCCATAATGCGGCATCCCGTTACGCCACACTCCTTGGCAACTGTCGCAAGAAAATCAAGTTCCACGCAGGACACTTCATAATCCTTTGACATACCCCAGTGAGTCTCATACATCCTTTCGCCAACTGTCTCATAATCACCCTTTTCGAGAGCTTCGCAGACATCAAGCACCCTCTTTTCCTCGCCAATCACATATCTCGCGCGCCTGTAATCCTCATCGCTGATGCTGTCCTTTATGGCATCAAGCTGCTCCATAGTAGCGCCACGGAGGAATTCCTGTCCGAGAGCGGCAGCCACCCTCTCGCAGGATGCGCGACGGTCGTTGTAAGGCGAACCAACCAGCTCGTGCTTCACACAGGAATTGAGAAGCACCAGCTTGTAGCCGTGCTGCTCAGGATCGAACGGGAAGTATTCAAATTCCATCGAACGGCAGTCAAGCCTCATAAGATTGCCCTTCTTTCCGAAGCAGGAAGCGAACTGGTCCATGATTCCGCACTTCACGCCGATATAGTTGTGCTCGGTTGCCTGACCTATGCGGGCAAGCTCGAACCTGTCGGTATCGAGGCCGAAAAGATAGCTGAGCGCATAGGCAAAAGTGCTCTCGAGCGCTGCAGAAGATGACATTCCGGCTCCGAGAGGCACGTCACCTGCAAAAACGGTATTGAAACCTGAAATCTTTCCTCCTCTCTTGATGGTTTCGCGGCATACGCCGAAAATATATTTCGCCCAGCCCTGAGAAGGAGCGTCCTCCTCGTTGAGACCAAATTCGGCATATTCATCCATATCAATCGAATACGCACATACCTTGTCGCTGCCGTTCAACTTGATTTCGGCCATGATGCCGCAGTCGACAGCTCCCGGGAACACGAATCCGCCATTGTAGTCAGTGTGTTCTCCGATAAGATTGATACGACCGGGAGCTGCGAAGAACTCTCCCTCACAGCCAAAAAGCTGCGCAAATTTTTCAGAAATTTTAGTTCTCATATTAATCTAGTGTTAATAATTATCGTTGTGTCAAAAATCGTTTCAAGTTAACAATTAATCCTAAATTATCAAAGGGTAAGGGAGGAAATTGTTTCAACGGTTTTGATGATGCAATCATCTACCGGAGACCACCATCGCAAGGTCTGGATAGACTGGAACGAATAGCGCTTACGAGGCGTCCAGCATAGCCTCGCAGGCAGAGAGTATATCCTGGAAAGTAGTCTCGAAATCGCCTGTATACCAAGGGTCTGCCACGTCGCGGCTTCTGCCGGTGAACGACATCATAAGGCAGACCTTTCCTTTCGGGTCCTCGGGGATTATCCTCTTTATCAGCCGCAGGTTGGAAGCGTCCATACAGATAATCCTGTCAAAACGGTCGTAATCCGAAGCCTGCACGCGTCTGGCGCGCTTGTCGCTGTCAAACTGCACCCCGTGCTGGGCAAGGCAGCGTCTTGCCGGCGGATAGATGGGATTGCCGAGTTCTTCACACGAGACCGCGGCGCTCTCGGCATAATAACTGTCCTCAAGCCCCCTCGCCCGCACCAGGGCCTTGAAAATGAATTCTGCCATAGGCGAACGGCATATATTTCCGTGGCAAACAAAAAGTATTTTTTCCATATTTGTATTTTGAACCGCAAAGATAGTCAGGAATCATGAAAAAATACATACTGCCACTCGTTCTGTTTTTATTGTCCTGCAGGCTTTCGGAAGCTTTGCCGGTGCCGTTTTTCCGCAACTTCACGCCGTCAGAATATGACGCGATGAGTCAGAATTGGGCGCTGGCACAGGACTGCAGGGGATACATTTATGTCGGGAACAACAATTGCCTGTTGAGGTTCAACGGCAAGGGATGGTCCAGGTTCCGTCCGTTCAAGGACAACGAAAACGCAATCGTACGGTCACTATACTACGACGGGGAGCAGGACAGGCTTTACCTGGGGTCTTTCAAGGAATTCGGTTATGCGGAATATGACCGCACAGGGGAACTGCACTATACTTCCCTGTACGAAAAATCCTACGTTGCGGCAAGCGACAATGACGAAATATGGTATATCACCCGGATTCGCAATCAGATATTCTTCATATACTTTTCCTGTTACTACGTTTACAACATTGATGACGGAAGCATAACAAGACAGAATGCTGCGACCACATATTTCTACCAGCCCGACCGATACCTGTATCTTTCACCGTTTTCGGGTCCGGCAAGGCGTTATGACGGAATTGGCGACTCTTACGAAACGGCAGAACTGCCACCTGTTCCGGGCACGGTTCTCAAGATCTTCAGCGACAGCGACGGTAGCAGAATCGTCGTTACTGCGAGGGATGGACTGTACAGGATTGAAGAAGGCGTCGCAAGAAGGTTGGACAATTTGGAGAAAAACTGGGATGTCGCAAACAGGGCCATTCAATGCAAAAACGGCGACATTATTGTCGGATTCATTTCAAGCGGCATACGTTCATTTGACTCCAAAGGGAATCCATTGTGGCACATATCGTCAGCAAATGGGCTGATTGACAACACGATACTTGCATTGCTGGAAGACAGCACAGGCAATATATGGTGCGCGCTGGACAAAGGCATAGCGGTAGTATTCAGAAACGGTGACAGCTATCTTTCTCTCGAAGGTTATGATCCCGGAAAACTTACATCCTCGCTGCTATATGATGACAGGCTCTATGTCGGGACAAACCACGGTTTGAACGTTTTCAGCCTCAGCTCCGATGATCTTACGGTCGGAAAAGCGACATCCATCTTGAATAACAAACAGATATGGAGTCTTTTCGAAACCGGTGGAAACGTACTGGTAGGAGAAAACAATTCGTCCTACATTTATAAGGATGGAGAATTGCATCAGGTTTCCAACGCTCCGGGAGGCATTGTTCCCAAGAGGATGAAACTCAGGGACGGCAGCGAGATATTGGTACAGGGGACGTTCACTCATCTATACCTTTACGAAGAGAGCGGGGATGATCTTGTATTCAGGAATGTCGTAAATGGATTCCTGCGGCCGGCGAAGAATCTGGAAATAGATTTTCTTGGCAACATATGGATAGAACATATGTACCGGAATCTTTACAGGATAGTGCTGAGCGACGACGGACGGCAGGTCGAGAGCGAAACCGAATATGAACTGCAGGGAACCAGGATATGCAAGATGGGAGGCCGGGTATTGTTCCACAATTCTGACGGATTCCTGTACTATGACGAAATTGCCGATGACTTCAAGCCATTCGACATAATCAACGATGCAGTCGGCCGCTACCGTGATTGCAGGAGGGTCGTGGACGTCGGGCTTGACAGATACTGGCTGATAAGGAAAAATGATGCGCTGCTGATAAGATTCAGCAACGATATGGTTTCCATTTTGGACAGAGTCGATTGCAACGACCTGAATGTCAATCTGACGGAGCAATTCGAGTCGGTCATTTCATTGCCGGGGAACAGATATCTGTTCAGCGTCGATGACGGGTATCTTGTACACACGACATCAGAAGCACAGCGCCTGGACAGTTCTTCGATATGCATTTCAGGCATCCACGCCTATTACGGCGAGAGACAGGAAATCATGGAACTGGACCATAAAGAGTTGACCCTCAAGAACAACTCTTCTCTCAGCCTGACATTTGCCGTCAACGGTGAAAAATACTGCAATCCTTCGGTGAAGTGCGAACTCGTTCCGTTCGACTATGCACCTCATACACTGGGGAACAACCTTTCAATAAGGTATCAGCACTTGCCTCGGGGCTCATACAGCCTGCAGGTATGGATTGATGACGGCCTTGAAGGCAGCAAGGCGCTTATGACGCTGCCTGTTACCGTAAAGGCCTCTCCATTCGCATCGTGGTATGCCATCATTGCTTACATCATACTGGCAGGACTGGTGGGTCTGGGAATCATGCGTTACGTTATCGTGCTTATGCGCCGGCAGGAGCAGCGTTTGGAGGAAGAAAAGGAAAAGGAAATAATTACCATCAGGAACGAACAGCTGGAACAGTCACTTCTGCTTAAGAGCAAGGAACTCGCAACATACTCGCTCATCGAGTCACGACGCAACAGAGTGCTTGAAAAAATGAAGGAAGAATTGGGCCGGTTAAGGTTCGGCAAGGACAAATGTCTGACGAAGGCACAATATGACGGGCTTGTTTCGATCATCGAAGACGGTGAAACGACGCAGAATGACTGGGAGCAGTTCTACAACAATTTCGACCTCATCCATCATGCATTTTTCAGGACATTGAGCGAGAAGCACCCTGACCTGACTTCAAACGACCTGAGAATCTGCGCATACCTCAGGCTCAATATGTCGACGAAAGAACTTGCAGAAGTGATGGGAATATCGCTTAAAGGAGCTGAAGCAGCAAAATACCGCCTGCGAAAAAAGCTTGGAGTTGACTCGTCCATACCCCTCAACAAGTATCTTTCAAGCATCAAAAGGTAAAATTACTCATCTGATTATCAGATTATTATAATAAAAGCAGTAGAATTGCAGTGTCCTGCACACCTTGCATTCTGCTGCTTGTAGTGTTTTAACAGTGACAAGTTTGTAAGAAAAATTTGTTTCAAGTATTTACATTTGCCGAAACACAAATTACTAGCCACATTCGGTTATGAAAAAAACTCTTATCATTTTGTTTGCGCTTCTGTCCGCATTGCAGGTGTCGTGGGGACAGGGCAAGATTGAAGTCCGAGGCAAGGTTACTGCTTCAGACAACGGAGAACCGCTCCCCGGAGTTGCCGTTTCAATAGGCAACAACTACACAGAGACGGATTACAACGGCGCCTATTCAATTCTTGTCGAACCGGGTTCAACCCTGAAGTTTGAACTCAGCGGCATGAAAGCGGTCGGCCTGACCGTAAAGAGCTCAGGCAACTATGACATTACTATGGTACCGCAGGCAATTGACCTTGAAGAGTCGGTTGTTGTAGGATACGGTACTCAAAGAAAAAAGGACATCACGGGATCCATTACCGTTGTCAGCGGAGAAGAATTGAAAAACACCCCGGCGAACAATCCGCTAAGCGCTTTGCAGGGAAAAGTTCCGGGACTTTATGTCATCAACTCGGGAGCCGCCGACGGAAGCCCAAGCATCACCCTTCGAGGCGTTTCCACCGTCAGGGCAAGCACAACGCCTCTCTATGTTGTTGACAATATGCTTACCGACAACATCAGCTGGCTCAACGTCAACGACATTGCTTCAATGGAAGTCCTCAAGGATGCGTCATCTACGGCAATGTTCGGTGTCCAGGGAGCCAACGGTGTCATCATCATTACAACAAAGAAGGCTGACTCGGAAGGCACAAAGGTAAGTTATAGCGGTTCGGCCGGCGTCAATGTCGTTCACGACAGAGACAGGCTGCAACTCTGTGATGCAGACGAATTTACACTGCTCTACAATGAGTTGCTCAAGAATATGGACCCGGAGGCGGAGACTTGGGTTCCTGAACTTACCGGAAAGGGAACGGACTGGATCGACCTCGTGCTCAGACCGGCATTCTATACCAACCACAACATCACTCTCGCAAAGGGAGGAAAAGCGGGTTCTTCGACCACTTCGCTGAGTTTCCTTCATAATGAAGGTGTTGTCAAGTTCAACTCATACGACAATGTAAATCTGCGCACCAACAACGAGTACAAGGTGGGAGAATGGATGAAGGTCGGCGTTCAGGCAAACATTCGCGCCAGACAGTCCGACCCGGCAAACGTATCGCTGAGCAGCGCGGCGAGAGTCATCCCGACCTATTCCCCTTGGGATTCAGAAGATTACTGGGATGAGACCAATCTCGGCTCGTACTTCCATCCGGCAGACAATATCCAGAAGGATGTCGGCAACCCGCTCGCATCGATGTATATTGGAAGAGGCAATTCCCATAACAATGCATATCAGGGACTGCTCAACGGATTTGTCGAGATATATTTCCTCAAAGACTTCACCTTCAAGGCGGCGGGTTATCTCGACTACAACGTCGGAGTATCTGACTCATACAATCCGAAGTATTATGTAACAAACGGCGGATCAGCATCTTCACAGTACAGCCGCTACACTTCATTCAGCAGGTCCATGAGCCTCAGCAAGAAGCGTCAGGCCGACATCACTCTTACCTACAACAAGGTAACCGACAAGTTCAGACTCAATGCAATGGCCGGTTTCACCGCCAAGGAGTACATTGGCAGCGGATTCAGCGCAAGCTGTGACACTCTTATCAACGGAACGTACTGGACAATCCCGGAAGATATGAGGATGCTCAACCTTGGAGACCCTAAGTCAAAGAAAAACAGCGACTGGTACTCATCCAACGCATTCCTCTCATACCTCGGACGCGTAAACGCAAGTCTTCTCGACCGTTACCTCCTTACCGCAACCATACGATATGACGGTTCTTCCAAGTTCGGAAGGAATCACCGCTGGGGTCTTTTCCCTTCTCTCGGTCTGGGCTGGGTCATTTCCGACGAGCCGTTCATGCAGGGACTTGACCATCTGAATTTCTGGAAACTGAGAACCAGCTACGGATTTGCCGGAAACGACAAGATAGGCGACTACCTTGCATACCCGACAATCAATCCGATGGGAACCACCATCATTTCCGGAGGAAACACCTATTACATTCCTGTGACTTCATATCAGGTTGACCAGAACATTCACTGGGAGGTAGTTTCGACATTCGACATCGGAACTGACATCAAGATGTTCAGGAACAGGCTCAACCTCGACCTGGGATACTATTACAAGAAGACCGAAGACCTGCTCGCTCACGTTGCCCCAACCATCTCTGTAGGAAGCGGTTACGCAGTAACCAATGCAGGTTCCCTCTGCAATCAGGGATTTGAATACGTCATTTCCTGGGAAGACAGGATAGGCGAATTCGGATACAACCTCAGCATCAACGGTTCAACCGTCAAGAACAGGGTCCTTGCTCTCGGAAACGACAATAGCTACATCACTTCAGGCAACTACCACCGCACTGACGTGGGACAGCCTGTAGGTTCTTTCTACGGTTACGTTGCTGAAGGAATCTTCCAGAACCAGAAGGAAGTTGACGAGTGGACCGCAGCTCACAAGTCTTCTTACGAGTTCAAGCCTGGTGACATCAGGTATGCTGACCTTAACAACGACGGATCTTTCAATGACAAGGACCGTACTTTCATCGGAAAGACCATTCCTTCATTCATTTACGGGGCCTCCCTCAAGTTAAGCTGGAAGGGCTTTGACCTTGCCTGCGACGTCAACGGCGTATCAGGAGTCGAGATTCTCAACACCAAGTTCTGGCAGACCTATGCACAGTACAACTACTACAAGGTTCAGCTCAACCGCTGGCACGGAGAGAACACATCCAACACCCTCCCTATACTTGACTCAACCAGGCCTCAGAACCAGCTGTGCTCAACAAATGCAATAGAAGACGGTTCTTACTTCAGAATCAGGAATATACAGCTCGGTTACACCGTACCGAAGAAGCTTCTCAACGCCATAGGAATGCACAATCTGTATCTTTACGTCCAGACGCAGAATCCGTTTACCGTAAAGCACACTACCAGCTACTCTCCTGAAATAGGCGGAGGCATACTTTCAGCCAACATTGACGACGGAGGTTCATTCCCTATTCCAAGCACTTACACATTCGGTATCAACCTGACCTTTTAATCAACAGAAACAATGAAAAAGACATCATACTCCATCCTGGCGGCAGCGGCAATGCTTGCCCTGAGCTCCTGCAGCGGAGAATTCCTGGACAGATATCCGCACGGACAGTGGCACGAAGGAAATTACGTTCCGGACGATGTACCATATTCCATCCTCATAGAGGGAGAACTCGCCAACGCATACGCATACCAGCACAGTTATGACTTCAACGCTTCGGCACCTACCCTGCACTGCATAAGCACTGACGACGCCGACAAGGGAAGTACCGCTTCGGATATGTCCTGGGCCAAAATCATCGACGCGCACACCTGGGATGCCAGCGCAGGTGTAGTGAACCAGTATTATGTTGCCTGGTACAACGTTATCAAATACTGCAACAGGACTATCAGCTACGCCGAGTCTGCCGGACAGTTCGACAAGAACATCACCGAGGAAGAGGCCAACTACTATAAGGCGCAGGCTCTTACAATCAGGGCACAGGCATATTTCAGGCTTATCCAGGCATTCGGCGATGTCCCATACGTTGACCGGGAACTCGGACAGGACGAAAAGACACCTGCAAGAACAGACAAGAACGAAATCAATGCAAACATCATCAGCCAGCTCGAATGGGCAATACCGCACCTGAGGACCCGCAAGGCCCTTGTTGCTGACGGCGACCTCGGCAGGGTCAGCCAAAATTCCGCCAGGGCGGTGCTTGCAAAAATCTACATGTATGAGAAAGACTGGGCCAACTGCATGAAATGGACCGGCGAAATTATAAACTCCGGCGACAACGACCTCTCCACCCCGTTCGACCAGATATGGACTGAGAAGGAAGAATTCGGCCCGGAATCAATCTACGAGATGGACCTCGACTACAAGCCTTCGCTCAGCATCAACAGCGCCGGCAACCACCAGTGGGCGAGCATCCAGGGCTTCCGCGGCCAGCCGAACGGTGGTTGGGGAATGAACGGCCCGAGCGAGCTTCTGCGCAACGATATGGCAGGCGACCCGCGCTATCACGCTACCGTGCTCAGCGACGGAGACGTGCGTGAGGGAGTCACCTTCAAGTCAGCTGCAGTGCCGAATCCGCACTACAACGCAAAGGTTTACGCCCCTCTTTACGAGCAGCAGATGTACAACAGGAACACTGCCGGCGGCCAGTGGCTCAACATACGTCTAATCAGGTATTCTGACATTGTGCTGATGCACGCCGAATGTGCCTGTGAGCTCGGCAACCTCGCCGAAGCTCGCGCAAAACTTGAAATGGTCAGAGCACGCGCACGTGGCGGTGACTCGAGCAAGCTGCCGGAGATCACTACTGACGTACAGGCAGAACTCAGGGAGGCAATCCATACGGAAAGGCGATTTGAACTTGCTATGGAGTTCGAGCGCTACTTCGACCTCATACGCTGGGGTGAAACCGACAAGATTACAGGTTTCAAAGAGGGTTGCCACGAGTTGTATCCTATTCCTCAGAAGCAGATTGACGCTTCCAACGGAATTCTTACCCAAAACCCAGGTTATTAGCAGCAGATGTTCAGAATAATTGCAACAATTCTCTTTATGTCCCTCCTGTCGGTGTCCTGCCAGGGAAAAGAACCGCCTGCAGGAGGTACAGATACTCCCGTTTACTCAAAAGGAGACCAGACATATACTCCGGCCAGCGTCAGAAAGGTGCTTGACAGGCAGCAGAAAGCTGCATTCAACTACTTTTATGAAGGGGCCGAACCTCAAAGCGGGATGGCGCTGGAAGGCAACAACCGCGGCAACACCATTACAATAGGAGGTTCGGGATTCGGAGCGATGGCTATCGTTGTCGGCGTAGAACGCGGATGGATAAGCAGGGAGGAAGGCGTATCGAGAATCAGGAAAATGATTGATTTTCTCAAAAGCGCCGACAGATACCAGGGCGTATGGTCCCATTGGCACAATCCGGACGGATCCTATGTTGCATTTGGGGATCAGAAAGCCTGCGGTGACATAGTAGAAACTTCGTATATGATTGAAGGACTGATTGTTGCCAAAGAATTCTTTGACAGCAGCTCGGAAACCGAGACGGCTTTGCGCAACGATATCGACGAGCTTTATGATAGCGTTGACTGGAAGGCTTACACCGGAAACGGCGGCGATGCCCTGTATTGGCTCTGGTACTCGCTAGAAGACCGCTACTCTCTCAAGGTTGCTGGATGGAACGAATGTTTCGTAACCTATCTGCTTGCACTTGGAGCAAATGAGGAACACGCCATCAGTCCCGACATATACGAAAAAGGCTGGAATGCACCCGCATTTCCAGATAGAAAGGTAAACGGATATACCCTTCCGCTAGGAAAGAACGAAAAGGGAGGGCCGCTGTTCTTCAGTCACTACAGTTTCCTGGGTTTTGACCCGCGCCTTATGCAGGACTCCAAGGCCTGGTATTGGCAGCAGGTAGTTTCTCACACGATGATAAACCGACACTACTGCCTCTACGAAGCACCTGCCGAGAACGGCTACAGAAACGGGGTCTGGGGACTTACCGCCTGCTACGGAGCCGGAAGCACTTCCGGATATTCCGCCAGGAACCCGAAAAACGACGACGGAGTGATGGCACCTACAGCCGCACTGTCATCCTACCCTTACACGCCTTTCTACTCCACGCAAGTACTTCTCGAACTCGACAAGATCGAACTCTGTCAGGGACAATTCGGCTTTGCAGACTCGTACAAACCGTCCGAGAACGCATCCAACCGCAATCATCTCGCCATCGACCAGGGTCCTATTGTCGTGATGATGGAGAACTACCGCTCGGGACTGATTTGGAAACTCTTTATGAGAAACGAAAACGTCAGGAAAGCACTTGAACGCGCCGGAATCGGCGAGCCATCTTTCAAGCAGGGATTCCCATTCGTTGTAGCCGACTCAAAAACAGGAATCGTTGACCTTATGGCTCATCCGGACAGGGAATTGTACGAACTGCAGTTCTACTCGGAAAAGGCGGGAAAGGCCAGCTTCAAGATAATGTTAGGCTCAACGATGGACGAGGTCCAGGTTCACGAAATGGATGTCGAATCCGGTCTTTCAACATTCTCATTTGATGACAAGAACATCACACGAGGCAAAAAATACTATATTTCAATGACCTTGCCTGATGGCAGGACTTACCAGATTGAAACCATACTCCATTAGCGATGAAACACTTTAAAATATTGATAACGACTGCATTGCTATTGCTATGCAGTTTGGTTCAGGGAAGACAATTCGTTGACCGCAACTTCGTTTCGTCACTCGGACAGACCATTCCCTACAAGGTGGCCTTTCCGGAAGCATTTGACCCTGCTGAGTCCTATCCCGTGCTGCTGTTCCTGCACGGCGCCGGCGAAAGGGGCACCGACAACGGCCGTCAGATTGTCCACGGAGGCAAACTGCTGCTCAACGATCCCGGACTGCAGAATGTGATAGTGATAGCTCCGCAGTGCCCGAAAGAGGATTATTGGGTAAGCATCGTAAGGCCTGTTGACAACGCCAACAGGACATTCCCTGAGGCTGCGCCGATTTCTGCTTCGCTCTTTGGAGTAAAAGAACTGCTTGACTCATTCATATCACTGGGATTCGTTGATACTGAGCATATTTACGGAAGCGGGCTGTCTATGGGAGGATTCGGAATCCTCGACCTTACTGTCAGGTTCCCGGAACTCTTTGCGGCAGTTCAGCCCATATGCGGAGGCATCAATACAGAAAGACTCAGGGACTGGAACGGCAAGACTGCATTCCGCTTCTTCCACGGACTCAAGGACGACATCGTACTCCCGAAGTTTTCCATCGAAGCCGATAAAGTATTGAGGGACAAAGGAATAGAGTCAAGCATAGTCACCTATCCCGAGGCTAATCACAACAGCTGGGACTCCGCCTTCGCCGAGCCCGATTTTGTAAAATGGTTTATAAAGCACTGATAATTATGAAAAAGAAACACCTTATACTGATAACCCTGGCTTCGTTGGCAGCAATATCCTGCTATCAGGAAGACGAATTCCCTCCGAAGCCGACATCCAGAATAGAATTTGCCCAGGAATCCGACTCAGAGTTGCTCCTGGACGAGACCGCCGCTACCAGAACGGTCGCGTTCAGTTCGGCAAAGGCCTGGACAGCTACCGTCGTTGACGGCGAGCAGGCCGCCTGGTGCAACGTCAGCCCCGCCAGCGGAAAAGGCGGCAACGTCAAGATCAGCATTTCCGTTGAGCAGAACGACACTCCGGACGAGAGAAAGACCTCCATTCTGCTCAAGTCGGGAGTCACCCAGAAGACTATTTCCGTTAACCAGAAGCCTTCAAATTCCATCCTCCTCTCCCCTTCCACCGTCAAGGTAGAGGCAAAGGGCGGAGTATTTTCGCTCATCGCCAAGGCTACCGAAGCGTGCAGCGTTTCCGTTCCGGAACAATTCTCTTCCTGGATTAACGCTGCGACTGCCAAGAGCGTATCGACAGTCATCAACTATACTGTGGCAGAGAACACTTCGCTTGTCGCCAGAACGGGACAAATCATTGTCAGCAACACTAACGGCAGCGAAACCGTCACCATTGAACAGGAAGCTGCAAAGCCTGTCATCTCGCTATCCAAGAGCAACTTCGACTTTTCCGAGGAAGGTGGCGGGTTCAGTGTTGAAGTCAGCAGCAACGTAAGTCTTTCCGTTAATGTCTCTGAGCCTTGGATAAGCGCCGGTACGGTCGAGGGCAGCAACTACAACTTCACCGTCCTTGCTAACGAGACGACTCAGACCCGCACGGGCAGCATTGTGTTTGGCAACGAAGAGTTTGGAGTTTCGGCAACAGTTACCGTCACCCAGAGCGGCAAGAAGGACGAACACAGCATCAGGATTCTTGCAATAGGCAACAGTTTCTCAGACGATGCAATGGAGTACCTTTACCAGATTCTCGAGCAGGCCGGATATCAGTCAATCAAGCTCGGAAACCTCTACATCGGAGGATGCACGCTTGCGACCCACGCAGACAATATCACAAGCGGCTCTGCTTCATACGATTACAGAACAAACATCGACGGCAAGTGGACCACGTCCAAGTCATTCAGTTCAGTTGATGCCATCAAGAGCGACAACTGGGACTATATCTCAATGCAGCAGGCAAGCGGTTCATCGGGAATGACCGACTCTTATGAGCCACACCTTACTACATTGATTACCAAGGTCAAGGAACTTTGCCCTGACGCCAAGCTGATGTGGCATATGACCTGGGCATACCAGCAGACCAGCACGCATTCCGAGTTTGGCAATTACAACAAGGATCAGATGACGATGTACAATGCAATCATCAATGCCGTCAAGACCAAAGTACTGGCTCACAATGAGTTTGAAACGGTCATCCCTTGCGGAACCGCTATCCAGAACCTTCGTACCAGCGTCATTGGTGACAATCTTACCAGGGACGGCTACCATCTGTCAACAGACAAGGGCCGCTATGTTGCAGCCCTGATGTGGGCAAAGCAGATAAGCGGATGCGATCTGTCGAAAATCAGCTGGAAACCGGCCGGAGTTATCTATACCGCCAAACAGCTGGAAGCCATCAAGGAGGCCGTGAACAATGCTTACGAGCACCCTTACGAGGTGACTGCATCCAAGATTACCGAAGATAACGAAGACGTCAACAAGAGTCTGGAAACACTTTTGAAGGCGGGTGGTTACAATCCTGCAAAATACACCAGACTTGAGTTTGATCTGATCTGGCCGGGATACTACAACTCGACTTCCAACATCCCGATGACAGTCCAGACAAATATGAAGAATTATGCTGCTACAAAGGTATTTACCAAGGAAGAGCTTCCTGTTGGTTCGCTGATTGTGCAGAAGGCCGGACAGGGTTACAGACCGGAAGGATGGGTCGCTGCAGACCAGAAAAACAGCGCCAGACCGGACAATGTCAACCTGCAGATTGTAGAAGTGACAGACGAATGGTGGGGATCCTTTACGCTTCGCGGATTCAATGTATTCAAGTCAGGAGTAAGTGATCTCAGCACCATTATGGACGAGATCAAGGACGGATTTGGCATCTTCGTTCCAAAGCAGGGCGGCGCTTCAAATCCCGAACTTGAAGCCATTATGAAAAATGCAGGCTACAATCCTGCAGACTACACGATGCTGGAAGTGGAAATAACCACCTACAGCTACTACAACTCTTCGGACAAGAATATGCTTTCGTCTCCGGGGACAAATATGGCAAACTACGCCGCCACCAACATCATACCTAAGGCAGATATTCCTAACGGTTCCATCATAGTCCAGAAGGATGGATATCAGTACAGGCCGGAAGGATGGACCGCTCTCGACGAAGTTACTTCGGGAAGACCCGGGAATGTTACTGACCAGATCGTGGTTGTTGACGATGCGTGGTGGAGAGAATTCAACTACAGAGCTTTCAATCTCGCGGAGAAAGGCAACCCTAAGCTTGACGATGCCCGTCAGGAGGCGCTCAAGACCGCATTTGGAATATATGTACCCAAAAAATAGCAATCAATGATTATTAGGAAGGTATTATCATTATTTGCTTCTGCTGCCGTTGCCATTAGCGCTGCGGCAGCAGATTCATCTGTGTCGTATGAAAGCAGACGTCCGGCAGTCGAGGACAGGCTCTTCGTATCAGAGGCAGTGGAGATGAAACTGAGTGAAATCGCAGCTCAGATTACTGATCCTAAGTTGAGATGGATGTTCGAAAACTGTTTCCCAAACACTCTGGACACAACCGTCCACTACGGAAAGGACGAGAACGGCGAGGATGACACTTTCATCTTTACCGGCGACATCGCTGCGATGTGGCTGCGCGATTCGGCAGCGCAAATCTGGCCATACCTGGAACTTGCAAACGAGGACGAAAACCTGAAAGCAATGATCAGAGGGCTAATTCTCAGGCAGTTCAAATGCATAGGGATTGACCCGTACGCAAATGCATTCTACAGAAATGCCGTTACCGGAGAGTGGGCCTCGGACATTACACTGATGCAAGCTGGAGTTCACGAAAGGAAATGGGAAATCGACTCTTTGTGTTACCCCATAAGACTGGCTTTCCGCTATTGGCAGATTACCGGAGACACAAGCATATTCGACGAGAGGTGGCTCAAGACCATTGACCTGATAGTCAATACCTTTGTTGAGCAGCAAAGGAAGGAAGGCCGTGGTCCATATACCTTTATGAGGCGCACGCAATGGGCTCACGACACGATGGAAAACGCCGGCTACGGCAACCCTTGCAGACCTGTAGGGCTGATTGCGTCAGCGTTCAGGCCTTCGGATGACGCCTGTGTATTTCTCTATCTTGTTCCTTCAAACTTTTTTGCAGTTTCGGAGCTCAGGCACGCTGCCAGGATTCTTATGGATGTAAACGCCGACAAGAATCGCGCTGAGCGCTGCAACGCACTCGCTGACGAAGTAGAGGCCGCTCTGAGCAAACATGCTGTTGTCAGACATCCCAAATACGGAAAGATCTATGCTTACGAAGTTGACGGATACGGCAATCATATGTTTATGGATGATGCCAACGTACCTAGCCTTCTTTCAATGAGTTATCTCGGCATAATTCCCGAGTCGGACAAGATCTGGAAGCGCACGAGGAAGTTTGTTTGGAGCGAAGACAATCCGTATTTCTTCCGCGGCAGCTGCGGCGAAGGAATCGGCGGGCCCCACATAGGTTTCGATATGGTTTGGCCAATGAGCATAATGATGAAGGCATTTACCTCAGATAATGATGAGGAAATCCGTCAGTGCATCAAGATGCTCCGCGACACGGACAACAACTGCGGACTGATTCACGAATCGTTTCACAAGGACAACCCCGCCCGATACACACGCGACTGGTTCGCATGGCAAAATTCGCTCTTCGGTGAGCTGATAATCAAGCTGGTCGAGTCGGGCAAGGCCGAACTGCTGAACAGCCTGTAGCTGCCCGTATCCCTTATTCCGGTTTACAGTATTTTGTCCACGGAATAGGGGGTTTTTATGGATATAATGCAACAAAATGCAATTTTGTCCACGAAAACGCCCTGTTTCGTGGACAAAATATTATATCAGAACAAAAGAGCCCAGATTACCAAATGACAACTCTTTCTTCTTCAGGTCTGTACATCGGGTCGCCTTCCTTGATGCCGAATGCTTCGAAGAAGGTGTCGAGGTTACGGACGCTTACATTAACACGGTTTTCGCCGAGTGAGTGTACGTCAAGAAGAGTGAGACGCTGCTTCTCCTGGTCGGTAATGTTCTGTGCCCATACAGTGGCATAAGCAAGATAGAAGCGCTGTTCTGCGGTAAATCCGTCAATCGGCTCCGGATGCTTGCCGGCAAAGCTGTTCTGCATTGCGGTGTATGCTATGCGCAGGCCACCCTGATCGGCTATGTTTTCGCCAAGAGTTGCAGCTCCGTTGGCATTGAGGCCAGGAAGTATCTCAATCTGGTCAAACTGAGCCACAAGACCGGCAGTCTTTTGCTTAAATGCCTCTGCATCAGCATCTGTCCACCAGTTGTTCATATTTCCTTCCTTGTCAAAGAGCCTTCCCTGGTCGTCAAATCCGTGGGTCATTTCATGGCTGATTACCACGCCGATGGCGCCATAATTCACTGCATCGTCAGCATCAGGATTGTAGAACGGTGGCTGAAGGATGCCGGCAGGGAAGCAGATTTCGTTGGTAGTAGGGTTGTAATAAGCATTGACAGTCTGAGGTGTCATACCCCAGAGACTCTTGTCCACCGGCTTGCCGAGCTTGTCGAGATTGTCCTTGATGTACCACTGTGAAGCGGCATTGAGGTTCTCGTAGTAACTCTTTGAAGGATCAATCTCAAGCGTAGAGTAATCCTTCCACTTGTCAGGATAACCGATCTTGACGGTAAATGAAGAAAGTTTCTCCTGGGCCTTTGCCTTGGTGGAGTCACTCATCCAGTCAAGGGCCGCAACATGCTGACCAAGAGCAGTTTGAATATTCTTCACAATCTCGAGCATACGCTGCTTGTCCTTCTCCGGGAAGTACTTGGCAACATACATTTCGCCAACAGCCTCACCGAGGATTCCGTTAGGCACGCTCATAGCACGCTTCCAGCGAGGCTTCTGCTCCTGAGCGCCGGACATCTGGCGGGAGAAAAAATCGAAAGAAGCATCGTAAAAATCATCGCTGATGGCGCCACAGGCATCCGTAAGCAGCTGAGCCTGAAGGTAATGTCTGAGCACTGCAGGGTCAGCCTGAGCGATGAGGGCATCAACGGCGCTGAAGAATGAAGGCATTGCGACGATGACTTTTTCCTGCTCCGGAATGCCGTAGTAGTCCATACAAACGTCGAAGTGCATATTAGGATAAGTTGCAAAGACTTCCTGACTTGACATAGGATTGTACTGAGCCTGGATGTCACGCTGCTGAACCATTGACCAGAACGGCTCTGCGAGGGACATTTCAAAATCAAAGGCATCCCTGGCCTTCTTCTCTGCCTCAGGGTCACCGGCAAGGGTAAACACCTTTACAAGGAAATTGAGGTATCCGTCCCTGAGCTCAGCCTTGTCAGCATCGAGATAATAGTCGCGGTTGCCCATCGCAAGACCGGACTGACCGAGATAGAGCACGTTGGTATTGCTGTCCATAAGGTCAGCATCTACAAAAGAAGACCAGACACCAAGGTTGAGTTTTGCAGCCTCAAGAGCAAAGCCCTCAGCATCAGAAACTTTCTCGATTTCATCATAATAAGGCTTTACCGGAGCAAATCCCTCGGCGTTGAGTCTGGTGGAGTCGAGCGCCATGGTATAAAGGTCGGCAATCTTCTGCTCGACGCTGCCCTTTCTGGTCTTGAGTCCTGCAAGCCCCTGGAAGAGCTCGTTGAGGCGGATCTCGTTGTTCTCCCGGAGCACGTCAAAAGAACCGTAACGGGAGAATTCGGGTTTGAGCGGGTGATTGCGCTGCCAGCCGCGGGTAGCGTACGCATAAAAGTCCTGACCCGGCGCGACGGTCGTGTCGAGGTTGGAAAGGTCGATTGCAGGGACGCTCACTCGAGTCTGACCCCCATTACAGGCAACTGCAGCCATAGCAATCATTGTCATTGTCAAAATTCTGTATTTCATACCATATAAAAAATTTCCAATTTATAAGTTTTCAAAATTGGATGACAAAATTACTCAAAAAAATATATAAATCCATATCAATGGATATCTACCTTTGTCAGAGCCTTCAAAACTGGCAGAAATATAAACTATCTTTGTCGCCGAAACACAGAATTGACATATATGAAACTCAGCAATCAACTGACCAGCTTCGACGGATTCATCTGGAAACGCGAGATTAACGTACGCGACTTTATCCAGCACAACTACACCCCTTATGAGGGCGACGAATCATTCCTCGCAGGACCTACGCAAAAGACTCTCAAAATTTGGGCTCAACTCTCGGAAATGTTTAAAACAGAGAGAGAAAAGGGCGTTTATGACACAGAAACCAAGCTTCCTCAGAGCATAACCACCTACGGTCCCGGATACATAGACAGGGACAACGAGGTCATAGTCGGGCTGCAGACCGACGCCCCGCTGAAAAGAGGAATTTTCCCGAAGGGAGGGATAAGGATGGTCGAGTCCGCCCTCAAGGCCTACGGATATGAGCTCGACCCGTCAACAAAAGAAATTTATACCAAGTACCGCAAGACACATAACGAAGGTGTTTTCTCCGCATACACGGCCGACATCAGAGCAGCAAGGCATTCGCACATAATCACCGGACTGCCTGACGCTTACGGACGCGGACGCATCATCGGAGACTACCGCAGAGTGGCGCTCTACGGCGTGAACAACCTCATCGAGGAAAAGAAGCGCTTCCTCGACAGGCTTGACATTCAGGAAATTACGGAAGAATGCATACGTCAGCGCGAGGAAGTCAGCGAGCAGATTGCAGCGCTCAAGGACTTCGTCAAGATGTGCGAAGCCTACGGCTTTGACGTGACCAGGCCGGCGCAGAACGCACGCGAGGCGGTGCAGTTCGTCTATTTCGCCTACCTCGCAGCAGTCAAGGACCAGGACGGCGCCGCAATGTCCATCGGACGCATCAGCACCTTCCTCGACATCTTCATCGAAAAGGACCTGAAAGAGGGAATTCTTACAGAGGAGGAGGCGCAGGAACTGATTGACCAGATGGTGATTAAGCTGCGTATCGTCCGCTTCCTCAGGACCCCGGAATACAACGACCTGTTCTCCGGCGACCCGGTTTGGGTAACGGCTTCCGAGGGCGGAATGGGCCTGGACGGGCGCACCCTTGTAACCAAGACCTGCTTCCGAATGTTGCACACCCTCGAGAACCTCGGACCTGCACCGGAACCTAACCTGACCGTCCTCTGGTCGGAGCGTCTGCCACAGGCCTGGAAGCGCTACTGCGCCAAGATAAGCATCAAGACCAGCGCGATCCAGTACGAAAACGACGACCTGATGAGGGTGGATTACGGTGACGACTACGGCATAGCCTGCTGCGTTTCGCCTATGCGCATCGGCAAGCAGATGCAGTTCTTCGGAGCGCGCGCCAACCTCGCGAAATGCCTGCTCTACGCAATCAACGGCGGTCGCGACGAAATCACCGGCGAGCAGATTTCACCGTCCTACGCCCCTATTTCGGGCGAATTCCTCGAGTACGACGAGGTCATGGACAAATTCGAGCAGATGATGCGCTGGCTTGCCAAGGTTTATGTCAACGCGCTGAAAATCATCCACTATATGCACGACAAGTACGACTACGAGGCGTTCGAAATGGCCCTGCACGACGGTGACGTAATGCGCACCAGGGCAACGGGCATAGCCGGACTCTCCATCGTAGCCGACTCGCTTGCCGCCATCAAGTTCGGCAAGGTCCGCGTAATACGCGACGAAAGAGGACTCGCTGTGGGATTTGAGAATGTCGGTGAACCTTACGTGCCTTTCGGCAACAACGACGACAAGACCGATGCCCTTGCGCTGATGGTGACTGAGAAGTTTATGGAATTTCTCCGCCAGCACGAGACCTACCGCAACGCCGTTCCGACCCAGTCGCTGCTGACCATCACCTCCAACGTGGTTTACGGAAAGAAGACAGGAGCCACCCCTGACGGCAGACCTGCCGGAGTGCCTTTCGCACCGGGAGCCAACCCTATGAACGGGCGCGACGTCAAGGGAGCTGTCGCAGCCCTCGCTTCAGTGGCGAAACTGCCATTCCAGCACTCGCAGGACGGCATTTCATACACTTTTGCAATCAGTCCTGCAACACTCGGAAAAAGCGACGATGCGAAGATTGACAACCTGGTAGGCCTGATGGACGGATACTTCACACCGGACGGAGGACACCACCTCAACGTGAACGTATTTGACCGTGAGCTTCTTGTTGATGCGATGGAGCATCCTGAAAAATATCCGCAGCTGACCATTCGCGTATCCGGTTATGCAGTTAACTTCATCAAGCTTACCCGCGACCAGCAGCTCGACGTCATCTCGAGAACCATCAACCAGACGCTGTAAGCAATGACCGAGCTTCGCGGCAGGATACATTCCCTTGAGAGTTTCGGCACCGTGGACGGCCCAGGCATAAGGTTCGTAAGCTTTATGCAGGGCTGTCCGCTGCGCTGCCGCTTCTGCCATAACCCGGACACCTGGGACCCAGCAGCGCCAGTGCAGTACCTGATGACTCCGGAAGAACTGCTTGCCGAAACCCTGCGCTACCGCAGTTTCATCCGCAAGGGAGGCGTAACTGTCAGCGGCGGCGAGCCTCTGGCGCAGGCAGCATTTGTCCGTGAGTACTTTGCTCTATGTCAGGCAAATGGCCTGCATACTGCCCTGGATACTTCCGGTTCAGTTTATAATGCTCAGGCTCTTGGCGTGCTGGATCATACCGATCTGGTTCTGCTGGATGTCAAGACCGTCGATGCTGAAGAGCACAAGGCCTGGACAGGAGTAGAGGCGGAGAATAACAGGCGCTTCCTCGAACATCTGCAAAGCATTGGCAAACCCGTGTGGATCAGACAGGTAATGGTCCCGGGACATACCTGTGGCGAGGCGTACCTAAGCCGCCTCGCTGACTACCTGCGAACTTTCAGCGTGGTTGAAAGGGTCGAACTGCTCCCCTATCACACTATGGGAATCTACAAATACCGCAGTCTGGGCATGGCTTACCCTCTCGAAGGCGTAGAAGCAATGAGCGCAGAAGAGGCCGCCCGCTCGCGCAGTTTCCTCAAAGGCCTGCTCAACGTAGAGGTAGGATAAAATACCTTTTGCCCAAGGCCTTGAGGGAAGGTGAAGCGGCGGTAGCGCTGCTGATATGATAGCTGCGCACAGGGAAGCATCAGAGGAACAGGCTGATGACTCTGAATGCAAGGAATGCCATAATCCAGGCAAGGACAAGGGAATTGACCACTACAAACGCAGCCCATCTGACTCCCACCTCCTTGCGCAGGGCCGACACTGTAGCGACACAAGGGAAATAAAGCAGGACAAAGAGCATAAACGCCCAGCTCGTTGCCGGGGTGAAGATTTTGTCCTCCCTGAGCACGGTCGCAAGAGGGCGACCGCCGTCTTCTCCGTCCTCGGAGCCGTGGTACAAAATTCCCATCGTGCTGACTATCGCCTCCTTTGCTGGCAGTCCGGTCAGCAGGCTGACATTCATCTTCCAGTCAAAGCCCAGTGGCTCCATGACGGGCGACATCGCCTTTCCCACCATGGCAAGGTAGGACTGTTCCGGATCCGAGCCGTTGTTGGTCTTGGATGCGGGGAAGAATTCGAGCGCCCAGATAATTACAGAGGCGGCGAGTATGACGGTCGAAATCTTCTGCAGGTAGTCGGCGACCCTTTCCCAAATGTGCAGGCCGGTGTTCCGCCAGGTAGGCATGCGGAAAGGCGGCAGAACGGACACATAGTCCTCGTCAACCATTCGGAACCAACGGGTATGCTTCATCACAAAGGCGAAAAGTATGGACAGCAGTATGCCTATGGCATAAAGCGAGACCATCACGAGCGCCCTGTGATTTGGGAAAAACGCTGATACGAAGAGCAGATATACCGGAAGCCGCGCACTGCAGCTCATAAACGGTATCATCAGCATCGTAAGTGTCCTGTCCCTGGGATTTTCAATCTGCTTTGCCGCCATTATTGCCGGAACGTTGCATCCGAATCCTATCAGCATAGGTATGAAGGAACGGCCGTGCAGACCTACCAGGTGCATTATCTTGTCCATCAGAAAGGCCGCACGCGCCATATATCCGGAGTCTTCCAGCAGCGAGAGGAAAAAGAACATTATTACAATGTTGGGGAGAAAGGCAAGCACGGAACCCACGCCCTGCAGCACGCCGTCAACCATCATACTGGAGAACCATCCCGGAGCAAGGACTCCGCCGAGCCAGTTGCAGAGGGCATTGACTCCCGATTCTATCCATCCTTGCGGATATGCGCCGAGTGTAAAGGTACATTGGAACACGGCAAGAAGTATGAGTATCATCAGCGGGAATCCTAGCCATTTGCTGGTAAGCAGGGCATCCAGTTTCATCGCAAAGCTGTGGTCGGAGTCGTCGCTACCGTGTACTACCGTCTCCTGCAGTGCACCTGAAACGTAGCCGCGCCTTGCTCGCGCCACGAGGATCTCTGATGGTTCTCCGAAAGTCTTTTCGAGGAAGTCGTGCGCCTTGCGGGAAACCGACAGAACCTCATCGGAGTTTGGCAGGGAATGGACGTAAGGCATTATGTAATCCTGGTGCTCAAGCAGGCGTACCGCCACGTAGCGTTCGGAGAAATGCAGCCATTGTTCGTGTCCCTTGTGTATTGCCGCCGAAATCTTTGAGATGGCCTTTTCGACATCCTGTCCGTACGGCACGCTGACCTTGCGCTCGTATGGCTCCGCCGATATCCGAACCAGGGTCTGTATCAGTTCAGTGTCGGTACCGAGGTCTTCGGCATTGCTGATTACGACAGGCATTCCGAGCATCCTGGACAGCTGTCTGATGTCCAGGGAGTGCCCCGTGTCGAGAAACTGCCTGTAATTGCGTATGGCAATCACGACATTGATATCCATATCGTTGAGCTTGGTCACAGGATAGAGGGTATCTTCAAGATGCAGGGCATCCACGAGGTGAAGAACCATATCCGACGGCGCATCGAGTATGGAAGAAATCTCGGGCATTATGTTGAATCGCAAAAGGCAGCCGTCACACTGTACGGTCCTTTCTGAAAGATTTGCCGCAAGGGCGAGAGGAGAAGTATTGCCGGTCACTGCCACTCTTATGCATTGAGCAGCACCCTTTGATGCCTTCAGAGGGCAACTGTGGCATTCTCCATTGCAGTTGAATGTATCCATGTCCACTGGGTATTAAATAATCGCACAAAGATACACAAAATGTCGGACAGTTCCGAGGAATCGTGCCGGCAATCAATTGATTCGGCCGGTATATTCGCTTACGGAGTTGTCGGTAACGTAATTGAAGAAATTGTCCTGGGCTTTCTGGAGAGCCTTTTCCCAGCCCTTCTTTCCTTTCGAAATCTGCACTACCAGCATCTTGAGCTCCTTTGTGTGCCAGTTTACCGAGCAGTTGGTTCCAAAGGCGCCACCGTGACCGAACCAGCCATTCTCGCTGTCCACGACAGGAGCGGTAAGTCCGAGCGAATACCCTCCCATATCGGCAGGACGGGTGCTGACTGCCAGCAGATTCTTCACCGTCTCCTCCTTGAGAACTCGCACACCGTTGTCGCCCACACCGAGATTCATCAGCATCTTGTAGAACTTGATCTGATCCTCGGCAGTCGTCCACAGGCCAGCTCCGGCAGACGGAAAGATATAATACCTGTTGTAAGGCCTTTGCATAGAAGGGTTTTCCTCTACCCATACGGCTTTCTCGCCGGGTTTTACGTCATAAAGTTCTATCTTTTTCCGCAACTGCCTGTCAGTCGGCCTGAAAGTGGTATGCTTCATTCCCAGAGGGTCAAGCACCGTCTGCTTGAGGTAAACGTCCCAAGGCATTCCGGTCACGACCTCGATGACGGCCGCCGCAATGTCGATTCCGGTGTTGGAATACTGGACGGCAGTTCCCGGCTCGAAGAGCAGAGGACAGGCAGCGGCGATTGCGGCAACCTGCCTCAGAGGAGCTCCACCGGACCAACCGCCGCCACGAATCTTGGTGCTCTTGGCGCAGATCTCAAACGGAAATCCGCCGGTATGGTTTAGTACCATCCTGATAGTCAGCGGAGTACGGGCCAATCTGAGCGTTCTGGTACTGTCGGTTTGAGAGTCGATTACATAAAGCTGACTAAACTCCGGAAGATACTTTGACACCGGGTCGTCAAGCTGCACGCGTCCTTCCTCTATGAGCTTTGCCATAGTCACGCCGCAGAATCCCTTGGTCTGGGAACACTGCATATAGATGTCAGTCAACTTTATCGGACGCTTTTTCTCCATGTCCGAATAGCCTATGCAGCAGGTTTCCTGAACTCCGTCCTTATATAATATGCTGATTGCGCCGGCGAGTTCACCGCTCTCGACGTAAGGCCTGAGGGCATCCTCTGCAAAATGGGTCTTGGACTTGGTAACGGCGCTGCAAAGTGTTCCTGCAAGAAGGAGTGCAGCAGACAGAAGTGTGGTCAGTATCTTTTTCATTGCAATAAGTATTTGTACAAAACTAACACTTTTTGCAGAGAATAGCAATGAAAATTTGGATTGTATGCAACAATAGTTATATTTGTGGGAAATTTCTTACTAATAATACTAATCGCACGAAATTATGCAGGAAAAAGACGGAAAATACATCTTCGGTGTCGTAAAGGTCGGTGACAAGGGACAGATAGTCATTCCGAAGGACGCAAGAAAGATTTACGGACTGGAGAGCGGCGATGCTCTGCTGGTCCTCGGGGACAGCAACGGAATAGCGCTTGTCAAAACCGAAATATTTCAATCAGTAATATCCAACGTTATGGAGGGCTTTCAGAAATGAGACGCGTCTGGGTTGACAATCTGCGCTGCTTTACAGTGCTTCTTGTGGTGCTTTACCACTGTTTCTACATCTTCAACTCCGTGGGAGTGTTTGGCGGCATAGGACCGCTGAGACCTGGCGACGGACAAGTTCAGGATATAGTGGAATACACTATGTACCCTTGGTTTATGGTCCTGCTCTTCCTGCTTGCCGGAATGTCCGCAAAATGGTCGCTGGACAAGCGCAGCACCAGGGAATTTATCAAAAGCCGCAGTCTGAAGCTCTTGATTCCAGGCGTCGCGGGTTTGTTCGTAATCCATTGGATTACAGGTTATTTCAATGTTCTGGCAGGTGCCGGCGTGCAACAATTCGCCCAGATGCCGCTGCTGCTCAAGTGGCTGGTTTTCTCGCTTTCGGGTACCGGTCCGCTCTGGTTCATCCAGCTGCTGTGGCTCTACAGCCTGCTCGCCGCGCTCATACGCACCATAGACAAGCAGTGCAAGGTCAACGCATTGATGTCCAAAGCGCTTGACAGCTGGATAGGGCTTGCCGCGACTGGCGTTGCATTTTTTCTTTTGAGCTGGACAGGCTCGCTGCTGACATCCTACAACACCCCTCTGATGGGTCTGTACAGACCTCTGGTATATCTGGTTCCGTTCCTGCTCGGCTACTTCGCATTCTCAGACGACAAACTGCTTGACAGGTTAGGAAGGCTCTCTATCCCAGCCATCCCTGTATTTATCGCTATGGCAGTACTTTATGTCCTCCGTTGGTTCCCGCAGAACTACGGCGACGGCACGGTGCAGCAGCATTGGACAACTATGCTCTTCGCTACCCTCGGCAGCCTCTGCATGATGGCAATATTCCGTCGCTGGTGCGACCGCGAGTGCAGACTCGGAGACTTCCTCATCCCACGCAGCTACGGAATCTACATACTGCACTACATCCCGCTGCTGGTAATGGCCTATTTTCTGAAGAATTCTTCCGTAATCCCGCCTGTTGCGACCTATGCAATCCTGATTATCGCTACGCCTGTCGCAAGCATAGCCCTATATGAGCTGCTGAGCAGGGTTCCGGCAGTGCGGACGCTGGTATTTGGCATCAGGAAGCGGGCTTGAAGCTTGCGGGGTACAATTATTGTAGCAAAATAACTTACTATGAAAAAAACACTTGTATTGCTGCTATCGGTGCTGGTACTGGCATCGTGCACACGGAACGAGCTCGGCAAGTCGGCCCGGACGGCAAAAAAACTTCAGACTGACCTGTATTGTATGACGGTCAATGGTTCGGTGGGATTTGAGGCATTCATCGATGCAGGAGGAGCTTCTTCTGCAGAAGAAGTATCCGCATATCTTGGCGATTATCTGTCCGCAGGCCCTTTCGGCAAGCTGGAAACCAAGGTCAGCACCGGAGAATTTGGCTGCAGCGCACTCAAGATCGGACATAACACCGGCGGATTCCTGGTAGGTCGAAACTACGACTGGGATGATTGCACCACCTTGATTATCCGCAATATACCGTCAAACGGCTATGCTTCGCTTTCTACGGTAAACCTGGATTTTCTGGGCTTTGGGGACGGTTACAAACCCGAAGGAATGGTCAATGCCTTCAAGGCGGTTGTGGGTGTTTACGTCCCTATGGACGGCATCAACGAAAAGGGTCTTGTGGTTGCTGACCTTATGGCTGGCGACGACGAAGTGACGAACCAGAACACTTCAAAAAAAGATCTTACTACGACAACCGCCATGCGGCTGATACTCAACACTGCAGCAAACGTGGACGAGGCTCTGGAGATCCTTCGAAACTATGACATGCACTCCGACATCGGAACGGCCCATCATCTTTTCCTTGCAGATGCCGAAGGAAAGTCTGTTGCTGTAGAATGGGTAAGCGGAGAGATTAAAGTCACGGAGTCCGACGTGCTGAACAACCACTATCTTTGCGAGGAAAAAGCCGGGACAGCAAGCGGAGAACTGAGTTTTGTCCACGAGAGCAAACTGCTTGAAGCAAGGAACAGAAGCAAGGGCAAAATGAGTTCCGAGGAACTTGCAGACGCCATGTTCGAGGTCATTGCGCTGCCTGACGGCAATTACTTCGGAGGAACGCAGTGGACCATAGTCTATGACTGTTCGCAGGCTTCTGCCACCTGGTACTTCAGACGTGACAGGGCAACATCATATACCTTCTTTGCCGGAAGCGACATTCAGGAATTCAACAGCAAATAATACGGCAGTATGGACCTGATGCTGTACCGGGGCTCTCTGCTCGCCGCAATTCCTTTGATGCTATTCTTCGGAATGCATATGCTCCTTGCTCGCATCCCGGACAAGAAGAATTGTCATAATTATTTGCTTTCCCGCAGGTTAATGGGCTTGGCGCTGCTTGTGCTTACATCCAATTATCTGGTTCATTTGCTCTTTGTTCCGCGAATGAGCGACCAGTGCGTCCCCATATTATTGAATATGATGACGTATTTTCTATGCTACTGGCTGTTCTGTGCGGGTATGATGACCCTGCTTGACAAAAATTACGTTACCCGCAAGCGATTCTTCCTGCATCTGGGACTGTGGCTGGCGTATTGTACTGCCGGAATGATGGTTCTGTTGTTTATCAGGGATAGGAACGTCGGCATTTGGCTCAGCGCAATTCTTGCACTTTGTCTTATTGTTTACGGACTGCTGCTGTCGATGCGTATCCTGCGCAGCTACTCGAGCGCGGTGAAGGCATTTGACCAAAACAATTCCGATGACATAGGGGCCTATATCAAATGGCTGTCTGTGTTTACCTACTGGGCGATTGCATTCGGAGTGAGTTGCGGACTGCTGACCTTCATTCCCGACAGGTTCGTGTGGATATGGGTGCTGTCTGCTATTCCATTCTATATATATCTATATTGCTGTTACCAGAACTACCTGTTCTTTTACGAAAAGGTGGAAACAGCCATCGAAGAGAGCAGGGAGCCGGACATTGCCTTGGGTGAGGCAGGTGTAAACGGGCTTGATTCCGGTGCGGGAGCAGGCAGGACTGAAAGTCGTTCGGAGTCAAACGGGAAAGCTTCTCGGGGCATCAATCGGGAAATTGCACATCGCATAGACAAATGGATTGAAGATCAATGCTATACCAAACCCGGACTCACAATCAAGGATATGGCTCAGGAACTCGGAACGAACCGCACCTATCTGTCGGAATATATCAACACCAACTATGGGATGAACTTCCGGGACTGGATTTCGTGGCTGCGTATCGACTATGCCAAATCAATTATGAAGCAGGATCCTTATGCGAAGATGAGCGACGTTTCCGAGGCGGCAGGATTCCTTTCGGTTAGTCATTTCTCAAGAACTTTCAGCGAAAAAGAAGGCTGCTCCCCCGCATCGTGGCGCAAGGAGCAGCTCTGACATACTCTATCTCCGGTCTATGCTTGCGTAGCTTCGCTCGTCGGTTACGCAGCGGTAGGCAGGGCGTATTATGCGTCGGCCCTCGAAATTGAGTTCCTCGTTGCGGTGAGCGCACCAGCCTACGATACGACTCATTGCAAAAAGCGGAGTGTATATATCTTGCGGTATGCCTATCATGTCATAGACAAAACCTGAGTAGAAGTCCACGTTTGCACACATTGTCTTGCCGTGACCCTTGACGCGGTAGATGGTCTGTATCGCAAGTTGTTCTATGCGCTGCATAAACTCGTATTCCTTTACCCTGTGCTTTTCCGCCGCAAGTTCTCCTGCCAGACGCTTGAGCAGCACGGCACGAGGGTCGGACACCGTATAGACTGCGTGGCCAATTCCATATATAAGTCCCTGTCCATCATACTCTTTTCGAGTCAGTATGCCTTCAAGATGCTGCACAATCTCCTTATCGTCAGACCAGTCGTCTATTGAGTTTTTGAGGTAGTTCAGCATATCGGTAACCTTGAGGTTCGCACCACCGTGCTTAGGTCCCTTGAGCGAACCTATGCCTGCGGCGATGGACGAGTAGGTGTCCGTACCGGAAGACGAGGTCACGCGGACGGTGAAGGTGGAGTTGTTACCTCCGCCGTGTTCCGAATGCAGTATGAGCATCAGGTCGAGGGTCCTGGCCTCGAGCGGAGTATAATCCTTGCCCTTCAGCATAAAGAGGAAGTTCTCGGCAAACGAGAGATCCTTCTGCGGATGGCGTATGTGAAGCGAACGTCCCTGTTCGCCGTGACGCAGCATATTGTACGCGTATGCGATGATGGTCGGAAACTTGCTCATCAGCTCTATGCTCTGACGCATAAGGTTTTCGCGGGAAGTGTCATCGGGATTCGGGTCAAAGGTGTAGAGTTCGAGCACGCTTCTGGCGAGTATGTTCATAATGTTCCCGCCCTCAAGTTCAATGATATGCAGAAGCGTATTCTTTTCCAGAGGCATATTCTTCACGAGAAGATTATGAAACTCCTCAACTTCCTCTTTATCAGGAAGATTACCTGACAGAAGCAGATACGCGACCTCCTCGAAACCAAAGCGCTTCTCTTCCAGTATGGCATTTACCAGATCGGAAATCTCGTAACCGCGCAGATACAGCTTTCCGTCTATAGGCAGCAGGGTGCCGTCCTGCTGACGCTCGTATCCAACCACGTTTCCTATATTGGTAAGTCCCACCAGCACTCCGGTGCCGTCTTCGTTGCGCAGACCGCGCTTGACATCCATCTTCCTGAAGAGTTCCGCATCTATCTTGGTGCAGCGCTTCATCAAGTCAGAGAGTTTATAAATGAGATAATTATTGCTTTCCATTGACAATTTCCACTAAATGTTCAGTAAATTCCACTGTTCCCAGAGGCTTGCCTTCCGGCATCAGGCGAGCCAGATCAGGAGTTGCATAACCCTGTCCGAAAGAATCCTCAAGGGCTTTTTCGATCAGTGAGCCGGCCTCTTTCCACCCGATATGGTCGAGCATCATCACGGCCGAGAGTATGTTGCTGCACGGGTTGACGACATTCTTGCCTGCTATGTCCGGCGCGGTGCCGTGAGTGGCTTCGAAAATCGCGTCACCAGTAGTGTAGTTGATGTTTGCCCCTGGGGCTATGCCAATTCCCCCGACCTGGGCAGCCAGCATGTCGCTGATATAGTCGCCGTTGAGATTGAGGGTTGCGATCACGCTGTAGTCCTCCGGACGGAGCAGGGCATTCTGCAGGAATGCGTCACAGATGCAGTCCTTGACCACAAGCTTGCCGCTTGCAAGATAATCGCCGAATTCCCTTTCGGCTAGTTCATATCCCCATTTCTTGAATGCGCCTTCTGTGTATTTCATTATGTTGCCCTTATGGACAAGGGTCACTGAAGGCAGATTGTGCTCCACTGCATAGGTACAGGCGGCGCGCACCAGCCTCTCGGTTCCCTCGCGAGATACGGGCTTTACTCCGAATCCGGAAGTCTGAGGGAAACGCACCTTGTTGACTCCCATTTCGTCATGGAGGAATTGCCAGAACTTCTCGGCTTGCGGCGTACCTGCTTCCCATTCGATTCCGGCATATATGTCTTCGGTATTTTCCCTGAAAATGACCATATCCACCTTCTGAGGGTCCTTTACAGGCGAGACTATACCCTTGAACCAACGCACCGGGCGCTGGCACACATAAAGGTCAAGTCCCTGACGCAGAGCTACGTTGAGTGAACGTATCCCTCCGCCGACAGGAGTCATAAGCGGACCCTTGATTCCTATGTGATACTGCCTGAATGCCTCAACCGTCTCGTCCGGCAGATATGTCCCAAACCGCTCGAAAGCCTTACCGCCGGCCAGGACTTCCTTCCATTCTATCTTTTTCTGCCCGGAATAGGCCTTTTCGACCGCAGCGTCAACAACGCGGACCATCGACCCAGTCACTTCCGGTCCGACGCCGTCACCCTTTACCAGAGGTATCGTTCTCGTCTCAATCATATCTGTCGTATTTATCTGTTGTTCAAACTGTTCAATGCAGAGCCCGCCCTGAACCATCCAATCTGCTGACTGTTGTAAGTATGGCTTGCCATAAAACTGTCCGTACTGCCATCCGTATGATGAAGCACCACGCTTACAGGCTCTCCCGGCTTTATTCCGGCACACCCGACGTCTATTTTGTCCCCTTCCCTGACCTTGTCATAGTCTGCGGGATCCACGAAGCAGAGCGCCAGTACTCCCTGTTTCTTGAGGTTTGTTTCGTGTATGCGGGCAAAGCTCTTGGCTATGACGGCCTTGACTCCCAGAAACCGCGGTTCCATCGCCGCGTGCTCACGGCTGCTGCCTTCTCCGTAGTTCTCTTCGGCCACGATTATGCTTCCGCAACCCTCGTCGCGGTATCTTCTTGCCGCGGCGGAAACCGTCACGCGTTCACCGTGGCAGAGCACCGAATTGGTCTTGCCGTCAAAGGCATTCACCGCGCCCATAAGAAGGTTTTCTGAAATGTTTTCCAGATGTCCGCGGAATCGCAGCCAGGGACCGGCCATCGATATATGGTCGGTGGTGCATTTTCCGCTGGTCTTGATGAGAAGTTCCGCTCCCTTGAAGTCCCTGCCGTCCCAGGCCGGGAATGGTCTGAGTCGCTGGATGCGTTCGCTGCCCTCGCGTATGAGGACTTCCGAAGCGCCCTCCCCCGGAGCTATGTAGCCCACGCTGCAATCTGCAAATCCGGCCGCCGGCAGTTCATCTCCCCGCGGAGCCGGAACGTTGTTGACATCGAAATGAAGAATTCCTTCAAAAGCCAGAGCCACAGCGACTTCCGGGGACGTGATGAATGCGTGGGTATTGGGATTGCCGTCGGCTCTCTTTGCAAAGTTCCTGTTGAATGAGGTCACTATGCTGTTTCTGGCCGAAGGGTCGTCGGTCTTGCGTTTCCACTGCCCTATGCACGGGCCGCAGGCGTTGGTCATTATTACAGCTCCGGCCCGCTTGAGCGTATCGATTATGCCGTCACGCAGCGCGGTGGCATATATCCTCTCGCTGCCCGGATTCACGATGAGCTGCGCCTTTGGAGAAAGCCCCATTCCGAGGTAACGTTCAGCAACCGAAGCGGCCCTTGCAAGGTCCTGGTATGAAGAATTGGTGCAGGAACCAATGAGGCTGACCTGCACTTCCTCCGGATAGCCCATCTGCTTGACTCTCTGCGCCATAGCGCTTATCGGACAGGCAGCGTCAGGGGTAAACGGTCCGTTGACGAAAGGCTCGAGTTCGTCAAGGTTTATGTGCACAATCCTGTCATAGTAAGACTCCGGGTCGCGCTCAACCTCGCTGTCGGCACGCAGCTGAGCCGCACAGCCGTCGGCAAGTTCAGCTACCTCCTGTCGGCCTGTTGCGCGCAGATAGGCGGACATCTTTTCATCGTACGGGAATACCGAACAGGTGGCTCCGACCTCCGCGCCCATATTGCAGATTGTCGCCTTTCCGGTGCAGGAAATGCTTGAAGTACCCTCGCCGAAGTATTCGATTATCGCATTTGTGCCGCCCTTGACCGTCAGGATGCCCGCGAGCTTGAGTATGACGTCTTTGGCGGAAGCCCAGCCGCGGAGTTTTCCGCTCAGGTGAACACCTATGATACGGGGCATCTTGAGTTCCCATTCCATCCCGGACATCACGTCGACCGCATCGGCGCCGCCGACTCCTATAGCGAGCATTCCCAAGCCGCCGGCATTGGGAGTGTGCGAGTCGGTTCCTATCATCATCCCTCCGGGGAATGCGTAATTCTCAAGTACTACCTGGTGGATGATTCCGGCCCCCGGCTTCCAGAAACCTATGCCGTAGCGGGCGGCCGCGGACTGAAGGAATCCGTAAACTTCAGCATTGGCATCGAGAGCTGCAGGGAGGTCCTTTTCGACTCCGTCGCAAGCGCATATAAGATGGTCGCAATGCACCGTTGTCGGAACAGCCACCCTTTCCCTGCCTGCATTCATAAACTGAAGAACCGCCATCTGGGCGGTGGCATCCTGCATTGCAACCCTGTCAGGAGCGAAAAAGGCATAGGATTCGCCGCGCTTCAAGCCGCAGCCGGGCTCCTGCGCATCTGTATCCGCACCACCGCAAAGATGGGCATAAAGGATCTTTTCAGCGAGGGTAAGAGGTCGGTGCAGCTTTTTTCTTGCAGCATCCACCTTTTCGCCGTATCCGGCATAATGCCTGCGGATCAAGGCAATGTCAAAAATCATATTCCAATTCCATTAAAGTACTAACCAACCCCTGCACAAGACGTTGCAAAGAATCAGCAACCGGCTGACATAGAACATCTTACAAAGGCATACACAAAAGGCGGACGCGTATTGGCCAAAAACCGGGGGCCAATACGCACCCTCAACCGAACAAATATAAGAAAAAATCTGCAGGAAGGAAGAATTCCGCGACTCCAGTTCAGTTCCTACAGTTCATTCCGGGGCATTACTTTTCCCCGTGCAGTCTAACCATCTCCAGATGATGCTCACGTACCTTCCTGACAGCTTCCTCGATCACGGTAGCGCATTCGGCCGAAAGGATACTGGTCCAGAATCCCGACGTGCAGTCGCCTATTCTCAGGGATGATATGCAGAGCTCCGCGCCAAAAGCGCAGTGACTGAATTGTCATCACCGATATGGACGTTCCCGTTGCCGTATCTTCTTTGAATACCAAGTTTGCGAAGTTTGATGACAAAGGAAGGTCTTGGTATTCTGGGCTTTCCTGATGATGTCAGGGTTGTAGCGTGGCTCTACAATAAGATTGGCAGCAAAAACACACCGTTGAATGGTTCGGACCTAAGATTGTAAAGATGCTTCTTAGGCTTCAATCAAAGTAAAATACTGCATTATTTCTCTGATAATTGGCATCCAATGTTGATAATTCTTGTAACTTCGCAGGAGATATGACTTATAGAGCTCCATATAACATGCCAATAGACAACATTTCATACTTCATTGCCTTTTGCATTGAGCAATACAAGACAGCCAAGGGGTTAAAGGGGGAGGATGTGGCGAAACTCTTCTTCGACAAGGGTGTTGACAATTATCTTTCTGACAATTATGAAGTGCTGCATACCCAAAGCC
>SFJA01000074.1 GCA_004556005.1 Bacteroidales bacterium
GCCACGACTGCTATGAGAAGGGTATTTTCAACCGCGGAGAGCAACGCTCCCGCACCGCCCATCTCTCCTGAAAAGAGATTCGCATACAGTTTGCCCGAAAAGCCGGTCCAGTTGCCCAGTACCCTCGACTCGGTGAAGGAGAAGATGGCAATGAACACCAGCGGCGCATACAGGAGCACCAGCAGTATCCAGATGTAAAGTTGTGCAAAAAACCTTTTCATCAGATCATCCCTCCTTCGGTTCCGGTCTTTTCACTGTCAGAGAACAGTGTAGTCAGACCAATGATAATCAACATTATAAGCGAAAGCGCAGCACCGTAGTTCCACATCGAGGAGTTGATATTCTCCTGGATTATCGTACCGAACAGCTTGATCTTGTTGTTGGTGAGGAATTCGGAAATGGCAAAGGTGCTGACGGTAGGCATGAACACCATCAGGATACCGCTCATCACTCCCGGCATCGAGAGCGGGACAGTAACCTTCCAGAAAACGCTGGCAGGCTTTGCTCCGAGATCCTCGGCGGCCTCCGCATATGAAGGGTCCATCTTCAGCAAGGTGTTGTAGATGGGGTATATCATAAACGGAAGGTAGTCATATACCATACCGAAAAGCAGGGTACCCTTTCCCAAAGCTATGCCGAACACATTGAAAAGTTCCGCCGTGGCCAGTGTTCGCATAAGAGCATTTATCCACATAGGCAGAATGAACAGCACTATGGTCACGGCGCTCCGGTTGAGCTTGCGGTTGGCAAGAATCCAGGCTGCGGGATAACCGAGAAGGATACAGATTGCTGTATTTTCTATAGCTATCTCTATAGAAAGCGCAAAGGTGCTCAAGGCATCCTTGTCGGTGAAGAAGCGGGTCACGTTGGACAGCGTGAACCTTCCGCTGCCGTCCTGCACTGCATATATGAACACGAGCAGAAGCGGCAGTACGACAAAAAGGACAAGAAAGATGAAGTAAGGGATACTCCAGCTGCTTCTTTTAACCATCGCACCTGCTTATCTTAAGGTCTTGCGGCCTGATGTTAACGCCGACAAGGTCGCCCTTGTCCCAAATGTCGTCAGTATCGACCCAGAGCCGGCCTCCGCCGTCGATATCGATGGTGAGGTGGTAATGGTTTCCCTTGTAAAGCAGGAAACGCACTTCTCCGGCAATCTGTCCATCCTCCTGATGGTCAAGCAGGTCCACCTTGTCAAAATCAACCGTCACCTTTACGCTGTCACCGGCCTTGAAACCCTCCTGCGGGAGACACTCCCAGCGGGCGCCGAGCATATCTATGTGGGTCTCGTCAACAAGCGTGGCTTCGAGCGTATTGCAGGTACGTTCCTTTCGCATGACCTGGATATCGGAAGGCTTGATGTACAGGCCGACCAGCGAGCCGACTTCAAAGCAGTTGTAATCCTGGACCATCAGTTCATATCCGTTCGACGTCTCCACAAACATCTCGTAGTGGACACCTTTGAAGATGCAGGACTTGACCGTACCGGTAAACTGGGCGCCGTCGGTCTTGGACATAATGTAAACGTCCTCAGGCCTGATCACAACGTCGACCGGAACGTCCTTGCCGAAGTCCTTGTCGACGCATTCGAACTCCATCTCCATAAATTCGACGCGGTAATCGTCTATCATACGGCCGTTGAGTATGGTCGATTCGCCGATAAAATCCGCCACGAAGGAGTTGCAAGGCTCGTTGTATATGTCCGTAGGGGTACCTATCTGCTGAATGCGTCCCTCATTGAGCACTACAACCGTATCCGAAAGCGTCAGCGCCTCTTCCTGGTCGTGTGTGACATAAATGAAGGTTATGCCCATCTTTTTATGCAGTTCCTTGAGCTCAATCTGCATATCCTTGCGCATCTTGAGGTCAAGCGCTGCAAACGGTTCGTCGAGGAGAAGCACCTTGGGATAATTCACGAGCGCACGCGCAATGGCTACCCTCTGCTGCTGACCGCCCGAAAGAGATTCGACGGAACGGTCGTCATAGTCGGTCATGCTCACCATCTTGAGCATCTTCTGCACACGCTTGTCGATCTCATCCTTCGGGAGTTTCTGAAGTTTCAGGCCGAATGCGATATTGTCGTACACGTCAAGGTGCGGAAAGAGCGCATAGCGCTGGAAGACCGTGTTCAGAGGTCTTTTGTAAGGAGGGATGGACGAGATGTCCTTGCCCTCGAGCAGAATGCATCCCGAATCGGGAGCGATGAAGCCGGCAATCTGGCGCAGCAGGGTTGTCTTTCCGCAGCCCGAAGGTCCGAGGAGGGTGATGAATTCGCCCCTGCGCACATACAGATTTATGTCCTCCAACACCTTTTTGTCACCGAAGGACTTGCAAAGGTGCTTGATATCGATGATTATGTCGTTTGCCATCGGCTAGAGACTGAAGAGGGTGAGATTGAGCTTGACTCCTATTGAAGCGCAAAGGCAGGACTCGAAGGTATCGTAGCCGACATTGGCGTGGATACGCAGCATTTCGTTTCCGAGAGGGTAATAGTGGCAGGAAAGACCGCCGTTGAATGCCTGCTCGAGTCCGGTATGACGTTTGGTGATGTAATAGTTGCCCTTGAAGCCGACATCCCATTTCTCGGACGGTGCAAATACGCTGGTGAAACGTACCATATTGCCTCCCAGCATATTGTATTCGCCCATTCCTGTAGAGTTGCTCCAGTCGAGGGTGAGGGTCCAGTCTCCGAGTTCGAGCATGTTGCCAAGGTATGCAACATAGTCGAACTGGCCTTCGTCACGCTGAACGGCGCTGACGCTCCAAATGTTGGAATATGGACCGTATTCGCCACGAATCTGTGCTGAATATGTAAAGAGTTTGCTGGCGAAAGGTCTCTCACCGTAAGGCGAGGTCACTGCCTGAAGCCAGAAAGAAGTGGTCTCCTTGAGGAAGGTGACGCCGACCTTGGCGCCCCACTGGTATGGCTGGAAGGTGTTCCAGAAGTTGGATGAAAGAATGTCATCGACATCAACGTCCCAGTCTTCGTACTCGGTACCGCCCGTGCAGATCATATCCTTTCCGAGGACGATGTCAAAGGCTCCCAGGGAGAAGTCGACAAGGCACATATCTACCCAGTTGTTGTAGTCTGAGCGGAAAGTCGAGGTGTAAAGTTCACCTGGAGTTGTGCTGAGCCAATGGTTGCTCAGCGTGAAGGAGATATTGTCAGAAAATGCTCCTTCGAAAAGAGTATAGATTGAAGAACTGCCGAAATCGCACCCGCTCGATCCGTCACCGCCGCTTCCCAGGCTCGTGTAAGGATTGAAATCGAAACGTGGAATAAGGTGGAACTCGGCATATTTACCGGCCCCGTCAGCCTCTTGCGAGTGTGCAAGCAAGCAGAGCAGCAAAGCTGCAAGCGATAAACAAAGTTTCTTCATTTCTACGCATAAATTAGATTTTAGTAAAACAATGCTGCAAAGGTACGCAATTTTTCAAAAAAAATAACGATTGCGGACAATTTATGCAATTATTACGCAATCGTTTGATTATCAACGGCTTCCACCGCCAAATCCACCGCCTGAGAAGCCTCCTCCTCCACCGAAGGAAGTTCCTCCTCCGAATCCGCCGGACCTTGCGGATTTGGAAGCCATTTCGGCCTTATGTTGCGCAATGGCCTGGTTGAAGTTGGAAGAAAATACCCGGTTGTATATCACGATATCAATAGGATCGGCCATAACGGTCTGACTTACATATTGTTGATACACCTCGGGATAGAGCGACTTCATATCCTTGGAAACCTGCTCGGCTATTCCGAAGATGCTGGCAACGACCAGATAATCGTTCCACAGCGCCACCTCGGCAGGATGCCTCTCGTCAATAATTGTAAATTCTTCCAGATATTTCTTGAATCCCACTGCGTTTCTTGCGCTTTCCTGACCGGCAAGCGTGAACTGCGGGCTGCGCCAGGTGCAGGCAGTCGAAGCCATCGAATCGTTTCTCAACCGGACAAGGGCCTCGCGGCGGAATGAATTGACAATGGACTCGAGACGCTCAGGGTAGCGGGCAGACCAGCGTTTAAACTCGTTAGCCTGCAAGATTCCGTCAGTTCCGGCAGCGCTGGTGAGGCATTGGAAGAAGCTCTTTTCGCACTCTGACATATAATCGGTGGATGCCCCGGAGTTTATGTACATCACAGTCCTGTTCCGGGAGTCACGCTGAGGAACAAGCACGGAATGCTGGACCATCCTGAGCATAAAGGCCCCTATGAAGTTGTTTTCCCCGTTGTCGCCCCCTTTCAAGTGGTTGGCGATAAATGAGGTTTCAAATATGTCTCCGGAGAAAGGTACGCTGCGGTTCCAGTTGATTCCGCCAAGGTCCCGGACACCGTACATCGCTTCGAGCCGTTTCGGGTCCTTTATCCTTCCGTTTGCCTTGAATACCTGTCTGATTACCAGCACGAAAGACAGCAGAGCGATGACGACTGTGGCAAACATCGCAAGCCATTCGCCCGGACTTGGCTCACCTTCATCATACGAGCTGCCTTCCAGCGCGGTGTCAAGGACTTTTGCGAAAGAGCCGTCCCTTATGCTGGTCGGGGCAAAAATGCCCTTGTCAAAGCGAATGAGGGCGATGACCGAACTTTCGCTGCGGAAACGCTCCGTGGACTCGTAAACTATACGCCCGCCCTCGAAAAGGGCCTCGCCCACGAATCCGAAACCCCAGATTCGCGCATTGGAGGTATCCAGCTGGCATAGAGACGTATTGGCTGTCACCCTGACGTGTTCCGGTCTTGCGGAAAGCCCCGGAGATACGAGTTGCAGGTGCAGGGCATCGTAGTCCGACAGCGACTTTACCACGTTGCTCATAGTGTAGCTGACGTCAAAGACGTGGTCTCCGTAGGAGCCTACTCCCCAGCAGAGCTCGCAGCCGTCACGCACGGAATTGATTCCGCAGGTATATGCCTTCTGAGAAAGGCTGCGGTCAAGGTCCCAGTCAGGCAGAGTCTTGAAAACCCGTCCGCTTTCGTCGCTGACAGTGAAGGATGAAATGCGTATGTCGCCCAGATTCTTGCGGACAAGATACCACTCCGTGCCCGAGTTGACGCAAACGTCCCAGACTTCCCTGATGTCCGCCGAGCCGTCCCGGTTCAGGCTTACCGTGATGTCTATGTCACGAATCCGCTGCTCTCCCGCCACGGCTGAGCCGAGGAAGGAGAGCAGCAGAGCAAAAGATGCTGCAAACCTTTTCATCAGATCTTCATCGACGGCATCGAAGCCTTGGCACTGTCTTCCTTGAGGTAATCCTTTGCCTCGAAATGCAGCATTGATGCTACGATGCTGTCAGGAATCTGACGGATGATGCGGTTATAGAGGGTAACGGAATCGTTGTAAACCATACGGCTCATACGCACCTGGTTTTCATAGGTGTTTACAGAATCCATAGTCTTGTCAAACATAGTGTTGGCCTTGAGCTCAGGATAGCGCTCGGCCACTATGTTGATCTGCTTCAGGGCTGCGGCGATACCTGCCTCCTGGGCATCTACGTCAGCGGCGCTGCTGTTGCGGGTGATGTCCTTGCGCATTGCGATGACATCCTTGAGAGTGTTGTACTCGTGTTCGTTGTACGACCTTACAAGATCCGCCAGGGCACTGAGGGCATCCCAGCGGCTGGACTGCTGTACACCTATCTGGCTGAGTGCATTTTTAACCGATTCTTCCTTGGAAACAAGTTTCCTCTGTACTGAAATGAACCAGAGGACGAGAAGCGCGACAATCGCGACTACAATGATAAGAGTTGTCATAGTTTGAAATTTTAACATCCAAATATAGAGAATTATTTCTTAAATTTGAACTCTAATCCGTTAATTTGTTATGAATAGAAGATTGTTTACACTCGTCGCCCTGTTCTCACTGACCCTGGGCGGAGGCGTCGCTATGGCCGACGAAGGGATGTGGTTGCCGTCACTTATCGCAGAAAGGATTGGCGATATGCAGAGCAAGGGATTCAGGCTGGACGCCGAGGACATCTACAGCGTCAACCGGGCTTCGCTCAAGGATGCGGTTCTGCTGTTCGGAAGCGGCTGCACAGCAGAGGTGATTTCGCCCGAAGGGCTTATCCTGACCAACCACCACTGCGGCTACAGCTTTGTCCAGAGGCACAGCAGCGTCGAGCACGACTATCTCAAGGACGGATTCTGGTCGATGTCCAGGGCCGAGGAACTGCCCAATCCAGGACTGACCGTCCGTTTCCTCCAGAGGATGGAAGACGTTACAGGACTGATACTCAAGCACTTCAAGCCTTCGATGGACGAGCAGGAGCGGGAAGCGGTGGTCAAAAAGGCGTCCGAAAAGCTCATAAAGGAGGTCGAAAAGGAGGGAAACGGCATCAAAGCCAAGGTCGAAGCTCTCTATGCGGGAAACAGCTACTACCTCTTCGTTTACAAGGAGTACCGCGACATCAGGCTGGTGGCCGCACCACCAAGTTCCATTGGCAAATTCGGAGGAGACACCGACAATTGGATGTGGCCGCGCCACACGGGAGACTTCTGCATTTTCCGAATCTATGCCGACAAGGACGGAAACCCTGCCGATTACAGCGAGGACAATGTGCCGTACCGCCCGAAGCGCTTTTTCAAGATTAACCGGAGCGGCGTAAAGGAAGGCGACTTCACTATGGTATTTGGCTTCCCTGGTTCCACGATGGAATATACACATTGGCGCAACGTTGAATATGTACAGAATATCGGAGACCCGATGAAGGTTGACATCCGCACGCGCAGGCTTGATGTCATCAAGCGATATATGGCTATGAGTCAGGAACTTCGCATAATGTATTCGGCCAAGAGCGCAAGAATAGCAAACGGATGGAAAAAGTGGCAGGGAGAAATGCTCGGGCTGAAAAGGAACTATGTCATACCTCGCAAGCAGGCCCTGGACAGAAAGCTCGAGGACGCTGCCGCACTGACGCCGTACCGGGGCATAAGCTCACGCATTGGCAAGGTTTACGGGAAGTATGAAAGGGCGAGATTCTGCGCAGACTTGTACCAGGAGACTGCTGCAACATTTGAAATGGCTTCATTTGCAGACAATTACTGCAAGGGACTGCGCAAAAACGGCACGGGCTCGAGCGCCTGGTTCTACAAGGATTGGTGTGCCGGCGTGGACAAGGAAATATTTGTAATAGTGATGGAGGAACTTGGCAACAGGTTAAATGCCGATGAAGTTCCGGAGTATTACAAGGAGCAACTTGCCCGATATGGAAGCGTACAGGCCTGGGCGGATGCTATGTTCGAGAGCAGCGTATTTGCAAGCCGCGAAAAGCTGGAAGCAGCGGTTCAGGACGCGGATCAGCTCGAAAAGGATCCCGCCTGCGTATTTGCAAGGAGTTTCAGGGCCTGGTATGATGATAAGCTCAATCCTGCAGTAAAGCAGTTCAAGATTGAGCTCAAGCCTCTCGAGAGAGAGTATATGCGCGCGCAGATGGAACTGCTCAAGAACAGGGAGTATTATCCTGATGCCAACCTCACGCTCAGGGTCGCATACGGCAAGGTGTGCGGGTACAGCCCTGCAGACGGCATACAGTATGAGCCGTTCACTACGCTCAAGGGCATAATGGACAAGGACAATCCGGAAATCTTTGACTATAACATCCCTCAGAAACTGCGCGACCTTTACGCCAAGGGAGGACTGGAAAAGCAGCCGGTCTGCATACTCGCCAACAACCATACCACAGGCGGCAATTCCGGAAGTCCGCTGATTGATGCGGACGGTAATCTTATCGGAATCAACTTCGACAGGGTATGGGAAGGAACGATGTCCGACATAGCGTTCGACCCGTCTTTCTGCCGCAACATATCTTTGGATATCAGATATATGCTCTTTGTCGTCGATAAGGTAGGAGGTGCGTCTCACCTGCTCGACGAGATGGTATTGGAGGTCGACTAAAAAGGGTCGGCCTCTTCTTTGTTATGAGCGGCGCTCCGCAGCGGCAACAGATTGCTGCGCTTCCGCTCTACTGCAAACATCATCATATCCCGGTCTCTCACGTTCCCGCAAATCATCTGACAAGGCAATCGCTATTCTAGGGGCCTCCAGGGCATATTGGCTCGCGCGATGGCACCGATTTGGTTCCATCGAGCGCCTCAAACCCCTCTAGACATCGCTCCAGGGCATATCAGCTCGCGCGATGTTTTGCAGGAAGTCGGCCGACCTGCCACGCACAGCCGTCAGCGCCCGGTCCCACACTTTCCCGCAAATCATCTGACAAGGCAATCGCTATTCTAGGGGCCTCCAGGGCATATTGGCTCGCTCGATGGCACCGATTTGGTTCCATCGAGCGCCTCAAACCCCTCTAGACATCGCTCCAGGGCACATCCGTCCGCGCGATGATTTTTTTATGAGCGGAGCTCCGCAGCGGCAGCAGCTTGCCTCTGAGAGGACTCCGCTCACTTCATTCGCTCCGGCCCCTTCCACCGTTTCCTGCGTCCCGCTGACGCGGAACTTGTCTCCGGCGGAGTGCAGCCGTCGCTCGGAGGAAAAATACTATTCTATTGATAGCCGCTATCAGACGCCAACGGTATTGGATTTTGAGAAGGTTTTCGTATATTTGTAGTTTATATGAAGAACTGTACACTTGCAATCCTTGCGATTCTGGCCCTATCGGGGTGTAGCCGGCTGAACTTAGACGATCAGCAGACAGGTCCCGTAGTTGTCGGATTTGCAGCGGGTCAGGCATCCAAAGTCACGACTGACGCGGCATCCGGAACACTGGGTTGGGAAGAGGGAGACAAGATAGTTCTATGGGCTTATGACAAAGCCGGAGAGGAGATTCTCTCATACAGGTATTTCGACTATATTGCCGGAAGGACCGAAACCTCAACTGCTTATTTCTCAGCTACCATTCCCCAGGCAATGCCCGACGGAGAATATGTTTACAGGGCATTTTCACCCGCGCCTTATTCATATGCCGACGGAACAGCCACATTTGAAATAGACAACATCCAGATATCGGACAATGTTCCGTACGCTCTTTGGGGCAGTTGTCAGGGCGGAGGACTCAAACCCATAGACGAGAGTCTGCCGGTGCCTGCCGACCTGCTTTCCCTGCATATGCAGTCTATGCTGCACTATCTTAGGTTCTACATACCCGAAGGCTGCAACACACTTGGCGAGACGATTCAAAAGATCAGCTTTTCGATGCCGGAAAGCATTGCAGGTGTATTTTCTGCCGCCGCAGCGGATGGAAGCATTTCAAATGTCGTCGGAACCGGAGCTATTACGGTCCAATGCAGCATTGACGAGTCGGACCACAGTCAGTACGCCCTTGCGGCAATAATCCCTCCGGGAAGGACCTACGGACCTGAGGAAGTGCTCACGGCGAGATTGTATTCGGATAACTATTATGCTGACATAGAGCCGCT
>SFJA01000075.1 GCA_004556005.1 Bacteroidales bacterium
TCTCGAAGGTTACTGAGGCTGTATTTTTCTTTGATGAGTTTGACAATGATTGTATATACCTCTCCGTCAGATAGATATGCTCCATCATTGATTGCGTCAGCTATATTGGCGAATGTCTCGATATTCCTGTTGATTATTGAGTTATATTGCCATGCGTTCAGATACATTGATTTTCCCAGTTCTATGTCGCAATATGATGGCGGGATGATGTAGCCATCGTGAACTAAATAGTGATCTGGGATTTCAGGAACGCGTGACTTGAAAAACTGTCGCTTTTCGTTGTAATTGAGCGCTCCGAATTGACAATCCACAGCATAGTTTGAGAAGTAGTAACTTGCTGTGCTCCAGGGATATGTGTAGGGGGTACAATTCCGGTATATGACGTAGCCGTTGCGGTTGACATAGGCAACAGTCAGCCGGAGTTCCTGAACCGACTCGATGAACTTCAATTGCGGAGCAAAGCTGTCGGGGCATTTGTCTCTTCCTAGCCCGCAAAGGTATCTGGTCAATCGAATTCTGAATGAGTTGAAATAATTCTCTATCAATTCGATCTTTCCGCTGATTACCAAATGGATATGGTTACTCATCAGAGCAAATGCAACAATTTTGACATTGGGGAATTGGACCGAACATCTAGCTAGCAGATTCATTGCGAACCGGTAGTCCTCATCGTTGAGCAGCATTGCGGGAGTGCCTGGCCCGGGAGTGTAAAGGTGCCACCAAGGCCGCAGTCTGGAGAAGGCGGAGGTGGTGGGGTCGAATTCGTTTTGTATTGTTTTCATAGTAAAGCGTTGGGTTTGCTAATTGATTGTGTTATAGATGTTTACTTCCGGTCGCCGGGGGGTCATAGCGGATCGACGTCGGGGATGACGCGCAGGGTGCGACCGAATTGACGTTCGGCGTCTTGGAGAATCTGCGCGAGCTGTAACTTGTTGTTAGTGAGTTGTTTGTCGCGTGGCAAGGTGATGCGGAGCGTGATGGTGCCGGGGGTGGGGGAGAGGCAGTCACAGCGGCCGAACTGGCTGGTGAGGCGGTTGCGGAGTCGGTCGATTCTGGCTTCGACGCTGTTGCTCGGCAGGCCGGTTGCCAATCCGCTGGTGGTGACGCCGTTGTTCGGCAGGGCGCTGCTCTGTGCGCCGGTGCTGACGCCGTTGTTCGGCAGGGCGGTTGCCAATCCGCCGGTGCTGGCTCCGTTGCTCGGCAGGCCGGTTTCCAATCCGCCGGGGGTGAGGCCGTTGCTCGGCAGGGCGGTTGCCAATCCGCTGGCGGTGAGGCCGCAGTTCGGCAGGGCGCTTGCCAATCCGCTGGCTTCGACGCCGTTGTTCGGCAGGGCGGTTGCCAATCCGCTGGCGCTGAGGCCGTTGTTCGGCAGGGCGCTTGCCAATCCGCTGGCGGTGGCTCCGTTGCTCGGCAGGCCGGTTGCCAATCCGCTGGCGCTGACGCCTTTGTTCGGCAGGGCGCTGCTCTGTGCGCCGGGGGTGAGGCCGCTGATTCGAATGTCTATCAAGCGCGAATACGGCGGAAGGTTGAAGCTTTTCCGTTCGAGTAGGAGGTCGGCTGTGCTTCTGGTGCTGCCGAAGCGCTCCGGAATCTCGGTCTGCACTATGAGTTTGCAGCAACGAGCGTTCAGTTCGGCGACGAGTTGCACCGCCTTTTCGTCCGCCCGGAAGTCCTCCCGCGAGACGAGCGCGTCCGCCTGCAGAACGACAATCACGCAAAAAGACGGCAGGGAAGGGGAACGTTTGAATTCTGCGAAGCTTTTGATAGTCACGTTTTTACGAAGATTCTCCGGCAGTTCTCTTTCGAGGGTAGCCTGCAGCTCCGGCTCGTTCTCCCAACCGCGGATAAGGATGAATTGGAGAGGGTCGGTGGTGCTGTCTGTCCCTCCGGCGCCGTCGCGTTTCGGCACTTCGGAAAGGCGGCTTATCGTCCGCAGGACAATTCTGCTGATTGCTCCTGCCATTCCTTTTTTGCGGCGCTCCTGGCTGATGTCAATGATGCGAGGGCCGCTGCTTTGGAGGTCGAGCAGGTCGCGCGGGTCGATGTTCTTCAGAAGTTCGGCGAAGCTGCGGCCATCGGTGGATTCAGGAGTGAGGTCGCTCTTGAGGGATGCCGTGCGAAGTGGCAGGTATTTTCCGCAAGCGAGGTTCAGGCTAGTTTCGAGGGAGAGCGCATCGCCGCCGAGAACGACGGCAGAATGGTGAATCTGACCGAGCATTATGGCGGTGTCGCGTGCATTCAAACGCGGTGCAGGCTCCTGAACTTTGTAGTAAGGGTCGTTTTCGCGCTCAACGATAATCAGACGCAAATTGCTGAACGGCAGCCATATACCCGCGCGGGTGCTGACTATCACGCAGCTCTTCCCGCTTCTTGCAGCAGCGATAATCTCTCGCCTCGTGGCAATGCCCGTCTCCGTATTGTAGCAGGGGAGTATCTCCGCACCCGCCAGCTCGCGCCGCAACAGTTCGCATTCGGCGATGCTCGGTGCCAGAACCAGAACCTGCCCGCTTGCAGAAGCGAATTCTTCCTCAATCAGTTCTCTGTAAGTTCTTGTCCTGCAAGGACCTTCAATCACCTGAACTGTCCCGGCAGCCCCCGCGGAGCGCTCAGCCCCGGGGACTCCCGCCACAGCCCCGGAGACTCCCGCCTCGGCCCTTACACCGCTAGCCGCCGACGCCCCGGAATCAGCCTCTCCCACAGCCCCGGAAAGCTCCGCAAGCTGCTTCAACACTGCCTCGACCTCGTATCCAAGCCTCTCATTATCAGCAGCTTTCTCCTTCCGCCGAAGCAAGCGCTCAAGCTTCCTGTTCAGCTTCTCCCGCAGCTTCTCATTTGCAACTCTCTGACGCTCAGCGAGTCGTGCAGCACGGCTACAAAGCGCTTCCTCATCCCGCACCCTCTCCTTCGGATACGCCGCCCGATAGACCTCACCGATGCTGCACATATAGTATTCTGACACGAACTGCCACAGTTTCAGCTCGTTAGCGCTGACCACCGGCAGCCCGTCCGCAATCTCAGCCACTTCCAGAACCTGCGCCTCAGGCAATTCGCAAGCAACGTCACACTCAGCAACAACCCCGACATAAAGCTTATGGGCAAATTCTACCCTGACCCTGCTTCCGACCTTTATCTGCAGGGAGCAGCGGTAAACTGGTAACCAGTTGATTTTGAGCGGTATGATAACGCTGATAAACACCCTTCTACCTGCTCTTGAGATTCAGCTCCCTGCACCTGCGGTCGATCTGCCGCAGCTTCCCGCACACCGCCTCTGCCTGCTGCATCATACCCCTGTCGTTCGGGTGAATTCCCTCGACCATGCTGTCTTTATCCCAGGCTATCTCATTGCGAGTCAGGTAGTAAAGCTGTTTGATGCCCTCCTTCCGGAGCCGTTTGACAAGCGCCGCCTGCCGCCGGTTGAGTTCGTCAGGAAAGCACCTAGAAAGGTTGGTCCTATCGTTGGTATGACCGCTGTGATCGACCACCAGAATTGGGCAACTATGATGCTCCCTAAGCAGCTTTATCCCAGCTTCGAGTTTCTCCTCGAAATTGTCAGTGACCTTTATATTTGGCAGACAATCAATAATATACACCCCTGCATCTATCTGATCCAGAAGTGCAAACAGCTCTGCCTCCAGCTTGCCGTTTCCCGAAAAGCCAAGATTCACTACCGGATACCGGAGCTCCCTCTCGACCAGATTGGTCCACGCCATACCTGGCCTCGTCGCACAAGCCCCCTGGGCAATGCTCGTCCCATATACAACTATAGGCTGCCTTTCATCCCGCGGAACCCACTCCAGCCTGCAACCTTCCTCCACTGCCATACGGAAATTCTCAACTGTATTATACAGAGGAAGATACAGATGCCACTCATACTCTTCGCAGCCCTCCTCGTAGTCTATCTGCTCAAAACTGTAAGCCACCCTGGTCACCCGTACTGTCCTAGCCTGGGCGCTGCTCGGGGTGGTGCTCGGGGCGGTGGTTGTTTGGGCGCTGCTCGGGGCGGTGCTAGTTTGGGCGGTGGTAGTTTTGGCGGTGCTCGGGGTGCTGCTCGTTTGGGCGGTGGTAGTTTGGGCGCTGGCTGTCTGGCTACCGGTGGCGGGTACTTCTATATACTCCTCCTTAAACTGCGGCATAAACTTCGCGGCGCACCAAAGCTCCTCACCATCAGGCTTATACGCGAACAGGTCAACTCCTGAAACCCCAGTCGCCGGCATATGGTTCATACCCTTCCAGCCAAAGACATCAAAACTCAGCTCAAGCCTACGCGTATTGCTCCTGAACACCAGACTCAGCCCCGCACTGTTCCGGCTCAGGTCCCAAACCGGCTTCCGAACCAGCCCCTCGGCACTATCCTCCAATCGCACAAAACGCCCCGCCAGACTCTCCCAACCGCTACCATGCACCTCCGCACCCACATCTATCGGGTCAAATTCCCTCATCCTCAGCTCTTTCCTTTCTTCCGCCGCTGTGTCCAAAACAAGCAGCGCCAAAGCAATACTAAAAAGAATCCGTATATTACCCTTCATATTACAATCCAAATTACAATGCAAGTTAGTTAATAATACTCATTTCTCCCAAAAAAAAGGCCCGCGGGTAGGGGACAATTCGACTACATTTGTTAAATTTGCAGCGATATGAAAAAGATTTTAGTTACAATTTTGCTTATGCTGTCAGCATTCTTATCGCAAGAAATGTATGCGCAGAAGATTACCAAGGATGTAATCGATGCCGATGGTATCAGGACCGTAGTTTATGTTCCTAGCAGTGCGGTGTGCTCGCGAGTGATCAACATTCAGCTGAAGGACAATGTGATAGTTGAGGCTTCATATACCGGAGGATGCAACGGTAACACCCAGGGCCTCAGTGCTTTGCTTCGCGGAATGAAGGTCGATGATGCTATTGCCAAGCTTGATGGAATCGACTGTAACGGGAGGGGAACATCCTGTCCTGACCAGCTCGCAAAAGCGCTGAAAATGATCAAGGCTTCCAAACCGCAGAAGCAGGAATAGTAAGATTCTTAACCTTAAACTTATAGTATTATGGCTTATCAACACAAGGAAGGGCAGGGAAGTCTCTTCAAAAACGAAAAACAGAATGAAAGGCAGCCGGACTTCAGAGGTTCGATTATGATCAAGGGCGTAACCTATAATATCTCTGCCTGGAACAGAACCTCTCAGAATGGTCGCCAATATCTCAGCCTACAGGCCGAAGAACAAAACGGTGATGCACGTCCTAACTATAACGGTGGCGCTGGATATGGCTCTCAGCCAGGCGGTTACGGCCCTAGCGGTTCAGGCTACAGCGCTCCGGCTGGCGGAACTGGCTACGGCTCTCCGGCTGGCGGAACTGGCTACGGCTCTCCGGCTGGCGGAACTGGCTACGGCGCTCCGGGGTCAGGATTCGATTCTGCCCCTGCATACAACGACATCCCAGAAAACGACCTGCCGTTCTAGCAGCATTGTTACACCAATTCAGATTTGTCCACGAAAACCCCCGATTTCGTGGACAAATTGTCCGACAAAAAAAACAGCGAGGTGGGTGCATTTACCGACCTCGCTGGATGAGCCACTCACCAGGCTCGAACTGGCGACCTGCGCGTTACGAATGCGCTGCTCTACCGACTGAGCTAAAGTGGCTTGGGAGTGCAAATATACAAACTTTGCTTGAATTGTCAAATATTGTCCGGTAAGTTCTTTGAATTATTGGCTCGCCCTGCGGCTCTCGTGGCGGCTTACCAGTGTTATTAGCAGGCTGCCGAGCAGGCCGGCACAAATGGAGGCCATGAGGACGGCAATCTTTCCGCACGAACGAAGAAGATCGGTGACTTGAGGGGAGAATTGTCCAAAACTCAGGGTGTCAACAAATATGGACATCGTGAAGCCGATTCCGCCGAGGCAGGCGACGGCGATGAACATCGGCCAGCTGGCGTTTTTGGGCATTTCGGCGAGGCCAGTTTTGATGGCGATCCAGCTGAACAGGGTGATTCCCATCGGTTTACCGATGACCAGTCCGAGGAAAATTCCTAGACTGACGTTGCCCAGTGCGGCAGCACCCGCAGCACCGGCAGCCGTTCCGACACCGGCGGCGAGATTTGCAAGTTCCGGCCCGGCGAAGATGTTGAAGAGGGACGGATCCGGAATCTTCACACCAGCATTGGCAAGGGCAAAGATAGGCATTATCAGGAAGTTAACCCACGGCGAGAGCGCGTGGTCCACACGGTAGCTCATATCCATAGTGCCGTGCGCGATGCTTTCGAGTTTGCGCAGAAAGTGCTTCTGCGGGCCGTTCGGGAACGGTTCGTCGTCGATGGCATCGTGAGTCTCGAGCATCTTGATGAAATGGTCGCGCTTGTGAATGTACTGGCTCTTGTTATAGCGTGGCTTCGACGGGATAAGGAAGGCCATCACGACCCCCGACATAGTCGCGTGAATCCCACTGTAATAGAATAGTATCCAGACAAATAGCGCGCAAACGAGGTACGGGAACATTCGCTTCTCGCCTAGAGCGCGCAGAAGAATTGTTATAAGAATAACGCCGAGCGCAGCGACGAGCAGCACCAGATTGACCTTGCCGCCGTAGAAGAGGGCGACGACCAGAATCGCGATGAGGTCGTCCGCAATCGCGAGCGCCGTGAGAAAAACCTTCAGCGACACCGGGACCTTGCGGCCGAGCGCCGACAGGATGCAGACCGCAAACGCAATATCGGTGGCGGTAGGAATGCCCCAGCCCCCGGCGGCGGCCGTTCCGTGGTTGACCAGCGTGTAAATCAGCGCCGGCGAGATGACCCCGCCGAACGCCGCAATGACCGGCAGCAGCGCCTTTTTGAGCGAAGACAATTCTCCACCGGTGATTTCGCGCTTTATCTCGAGTCCGACGGTGAAGAAAAATACGACCATCAATATGTCATTGATGAATTTCTCCACGGTCAAGTCCCTAGGAAATAGCAAGTTAAAGGAACCGTCAGCGCTGAAGAGATGTAACTGGATGGAAGTCTCAAGCACTCTTCTGTAGCCATCCGCTGTGAACGGAAGGTTGGCAAGAAGCATTGCGATAAGCACACAAAGCATCAGCAGGGCCCCTTGGAACCAGGGCTTCTTGGACAGTCGCGTACTGTTTCTATTGAATTTTATTACACCTTTGTCCCAGGTGTAAATAGGAATCAACTTCGGCATTTGAAATAATCTGTTAATTCGGGGCGCAAAGTTATACCTAAATTTAATATTTTACAATAGAAATTGGGGTCGAATCTTTCTGTTTCTAACAAGAATTGACGCTAATGATAGAGTGTAAGTTTGGCGGGGGCTGGCGGGTCAAAGTATTGGAAAACAGGATGAATTAAGTGGCGCGAGGAAGTTTCCGGGTCGGGATGATGATGGAATTGTTTAGGAAAGTGACTGGATAGGGCGAAGCAGAGAGGAGGGTGGAGATTTTGTGGGAAGTGCGGGAGAGCGGAGTGTTAAAGTACACATTAATCCGAGTCAGCACCTGTTGGAACTTGGTTAAGTGAAATTGAGTGTTGGTGAGTGTTGCAGGTGAGTGTTACAAAGAGCCCTGCACCCACTAAGAACAGCGAACCTGACGCTCAATGGATTGCCTTAAAGATAGATGGAACCAGTAATTAAACGTCATCGTGTGTGAAAAGGCCGATTTTACTCACGGGTTCTTTCCGTTTCATTCACGGCCACGAGATC
>SFJA01000001.1 GCA_004556005.1 Bacteroidales bacterium
ATGCCATAGGTGTCACCGGTGTTGATGCAGATGGAAATGTCATCGATATCTGCAACAATATAAGATTCGTGTTTCAGCGTGATACTGTCATTGGCGGTGCGATATGGTCTTACTTCCTCAATGACAGGGGATTTCCTTTCGTTGAGAAGGTCAACGGAGCTGTGTATTTCGCATATTATCCTTACGACTCGCGTTGGGACGGTTGCACTCTTGACTATATCTGTGAGAATTTTACCGTACAGGAGGATCAGAGCAGCAAAGAGGCTTTTACCCTTAGTGACCTGATGGCTCCCGATGAGGCGATTGCCCCGTCAAACGGCCTTCTCCGCTTCGTCCTTAAACATAAAATGGCAACAGTATCGCTATTCTACAACAACGAATGGATGCCGGACGGAGTTACCCCTCTGTATCCTATTCACCTGCTTTCCGGTACGTTTCCGGAAACGTTCAAGCTTGACAATACTTACAGGTCGCAGATTACTCCGACCTGGACGGAACTGAGACGCAGGTATCTTGTCAATCCCCGTACCACTCCTAGTGTAAAAATTGTGGGTTGTCTTGAGGAGAAGAACATCCGTCTTTTCAGCCATAGCATTGACGTTGAAGAGGGTAAACTCTATTCAGTGTCTTTTGAAGGTGCTCCGATGGTGCCTTATACCGATGGCGTTGACCTGGAACTGAATGACGTGGAGTTCGAGGACAGGAACGGTAACATAATCACTCTGGGACATACCGTCTATTGGTCCAAATACAATCTAGGTGAGTCTGTTGACGAGAAATACCCTTATGAACCTTATGCCGGAGACCGCGGAGCGAGGTCCGGAAGCCGTGATCCTTATGCCAGAGGTGACTACTACAGTTGGGGAGCTACCTTTACCCAGTACGACAATGGACTGACAGGCTACAAGGGCTATGGATTCAACAACTACTTCGACAACAAATACAATATCGCCCCTCTCGGCGGTACCATCAAGGAGACCGAGTATGATGTGGCCCACGCAAAATGGTGGAGGGGCAAGTGGCGCCTCCCGACGGAGAACGAATTCCGTGCTATGTATGCCGGTTGCACCTTCGAGAAGGTCTCTACCTACAGCGAGACCCAGCAGCGCTATATGGGAAGCCCTGGCACAAAAAGAATTTTCAATGTAATCAAGGTTACCAGCAAGAAGAATCCTGAAAAGTTCATTTATTTTTCTACTGGAGGATATCTCGACGGTACGATGGAACCCGAATTTAACGAAGATGGTACTTATACCGATTCCGGAGACGGAAAGAAGAACAACGGAATCCTCTATCCTCAAGTTGCCTATTATATGAGCAGCAGCGCCTCTCCAACCATACTCAGATGCGTTTCCTACGCATATTTCAACCAGGATTCTCAACTGATAAAGGTTGACGGAAGCCGTTATACCGGAATGTTGGTCCGCCCTGTCTATTGTCCTGATGAAGAATAATTATGCATAGGAAACATCATATCATAACAGCAGCATTGCTCTCCTTTCTTGTCTGCGCCTGTACGACGGGAGCGGGTCATTTGTCCGAAGAAGAATGCGGGTGGAGACTGGAGGCGAGAATAAGTGATTTGAACAATCCCGAAAGAATTGATTCAAAGGTATCATACAGCGGCACTTACGGAGAACGTACTCAATTTGAGACTGGTGACTGCTTCGGCCTCTTTGTCCTTGACGAGGCGGGAATCGCCGTAACTTGCAATGTCAAGGCATATTGCTCCGGCACGGATAACAGAGGCAACTCGGTGTGGTCGGTTTTCAAGGCGGGAACTTCTGATGCTGAAAGCTCAAACCAACTGCTTTCCGAGATTCTTTCCGGAGGAAGCAGGTATTTTGCATATTATCCTTACAAGGCAGAACTGGACACCGTTACTTCAGCCGCTTCCCTGCACTCTTTCGTTGATGCTTCTTATCATTCCATTCCTTCTGACCAGAGCGCTTCAACTGTCGATTGTGACCTTCTGGTAGCAAGCAATATGGAGGGAATGCCTTACGGACAGATAACGGTATCGGGCAGGAGCGTGACGCTAACTTTCGCACATCTTTTTGCAATGCTGCGCTTTGCCGTTCCCGCTGGTGCTGTCAAATACGATTATCTGTTTGGTGGAGAGGACTTTACCCCTTATTTGAGCGGAAGCGTTGACGGTATGGACATCTACCGATATATTTTTAATCCCGGGTGCATCCTGGATATCTGCGTCAAATATGTCCACAATGGCAAACTATACCGCTTCGAGACCGGGAACCGCAAGGATCTCTGGCCGCTCACAACTGTTGCTGGCAACTGTTACTGCCTGGATCCTGATGCTCCCAAAGTGCCCCATCACGTTGCGGTTGATATGGGTACTTCCGTAATGTGGGCGCCTTTCAATATGGGCGCGGAGGACGATTTGACCGCAACTTCCCAAAACATAGGTACACTGAAAGGCAATTATTGGATGTGGGGCGTGAACTGCGTCAGCAGCTCATTCGGCAGTTCTGCTTATCAGAAGTACAACAACTCCTTTACGGCTGCAACCAAGCCTTGCGACCTTCCGGCGGGTTACGACTACAGCGGAGACCCTGCCTACGATGCCGCCCGCAATCTCTGGAAGGGAGAGTGGCGTGTACCGACTTTTGCAGAATGGGAGGAACTCTACGCCGCCTGCAAGGTTTCGGTTTCCGACGGAATCATCACTTTTACCAGCAAAACGACGGGAAACTCCATAACGCTGCCTTTCGCAGGCTACAACAACGGCACTCCGACCACGCTGAACTACGGCTATTACTGGTCCAGCACCTCCAACCCGGACAATGTCGCCAAGGCCAAATCAACCTTTTTCCGCGATATCGGTTCGCTCGCGGGGCTCAACAGCAATGCCGACCGCTACACGGGCCTGCCTGTTCGTCCGGTCTATACCGCCCGCTGACGGTCCCATTCTGTGACGGGACAATTCTTCCGGCCTTTCCCCACGCAATCCAGACCCGTAGGCGCTGCCCCGGGCTGCATCCCGCAGCTACTGGTGTTCGGCGAACCTTTTGGCGGCGAGTTCTTCCCACTTCGTCCCCGGACGGCCGTAATTTGCGTAAGGATAAATACTTATGCCTCCGCGCGGGGTAAAGAGTCCCGTGACCTCGATGTACTTCGGGTCCATCAGGGCGATGAGGTCCTTCATTATGATATTGACTGCGTCCTCGTGGAAGTCTCCGTGGTTGCGGAAAGAGAAAAGGTAGAGCTTGAGACTCTTGCTCTCGACCATCCTGACATCCGGAACATACGAAATGCGGATTTCGGCAAAGTCCGGCTGCCCGGTGATTGGGCAGAGAGTTGTAAATTCAGGGCAGTTGAACCTTACCCAGTAATCATTGCCCTGATGCTTGTTGGTAAAGGTTTCCAGTACTTCTGGAGCGTAGTCGTCCCTATATTTGGTCTTTCGGCCCAGCGACTGCAGGCCTTCGCTTTCTCTATCTGACATATCTTATTGATTATTAAACAGTTTATATGAGCGTTCATCGTCGTAGATGTCCGTGTTGTCGTATTTCTTCACTTTCTTCACGACATAAGAAGTGACCGGCAGCAGCACTATTTCATAAAGCACCTTGGCGCTGACCTGGCAGAGTATCATAGTGGCTATACTGCGCAAACCGTTGCTCCAGAACACTATGCTCATAAAAATAAGCGAGTCGCACAATTCGCCTCCAAGTGAGGAAAGTATTGCCCTGAGTCCGAATCGTCGGCCTTTGTCCCGTACCTTCATCTTGCTCATAATCAGGGCGTTGATATTTGAACCTACTATGAATGCCAGTAGCGATGCAATAGTGACTTTCGGAACTGAACCGAACACTGTCCTGAATGCGCTGTCTCCGTCCCAGAACGGGGCTCCGGGCAGTACGTTAACCAGGGCGGATGCCAGAGCGAAGAAAATGCTCATCATAAAGCCCATCCTGATCACGGTTCTGGCGTTGCGGTATCCGTAAACTTCGCTAAGGCAGTCGTTGATGATGTAGGTAATCGGAAAAATGATTACCGCTCCCGGGAGAACGATGGAAGAACCGACACAAAAAATCTTTGTGGCAAAGAGGTTGGAGGCAATGATGCAGACATTGAAGAGCACCGCCATCCAAAGAAAGGTTTTGGAGTATTTCATTTCAACTTGTTTTTATAGTGGTACCAAGCACACTTGAAGCGCAGGGCGCATTCTCGGGGACAAATGTAAGCAATTTTTTTGGTCTATAGCTCATAATTGACTAAATTTGTAAAATCCGGTGATTTTGAAGCCCCGGAAAACTGTAACCGATATTAACTTTTATCCGAAATGTCAAGATTTCTTGATCCACCTGCCAACAAACCGCAGATAGAAGCTGCCAAGGTTGACAAAGAGTACAAAAAGATGCGCACCAAGGTGTTCCTTGGTGCATTTGTAGGATATGCGGCATATTACCTTGTCCGCAAGAACCTTTCGCTCGCAGCGCCGGATATGATAAATGACGGCATACTGGACGTAGCCAAGGTAGGTCTTGCAATGTCAGGTGTTTCCATTGCCTATGCATTTTCCAAGTTCATAATGGGAAGCGTGTCCGACCGCTCCGACTCACGCAAGTTCCTCTGTCTGGGACTCGTGCTGTCGGCATTGGTGATGCTTGCGGTAGGACTCATACCTTACGGAAGCAATGTTGCGTTCAACACCGCCCTCATCTTTGTCCTGATGCTCGTGGTGGGATGGCTCAGCGGTATGGGCTGGCCTCCTTGCGGGCGTATTATGGCCCACTGGTTCAGCCAGAATGAAAGGAGCTTCAAGATGAGTATATGGAACATCTCCCATACCTTCGGAAGCTTTGCCCTCGGCATCCTGGCGATTGCTGGAGTTTCCCTGCTTTCCGACCTCGGAGTCGCAAGTTCCTGGAGAGGAGACTTCATACTTCCTGCCCTGGTTGCCCTTGTGCTTGCCGTCTTTTGCTGGTGGGCGATAAGGGATTCGCCAGAAAGCTGCGGACTGCCACCGGTTCAGGACTGGAGAAACGACCATAGCGGCCTCAGCGGCAAGTCCAAGACCAAAACAGGTGAGAAATTGCCGTTCAAGACACTTTTTGTAGAATATGTATTCAAGAACAGATTCCTCTGGATCGTTGCCGTTTCCAACATCGCCGTGTATATGGTCCGTTACGGTATCGGTGACTGGGCACCTGCCTATCTTCAGGCCAAGGGAATAATGTCAGCCGAGGAAAGCAAGATGGCATTTTCCATCCACAATCTTGTAGGTGCGGCAGGAACACTCGCCTGCGGATACGCTACCAGCAAATGGTTCAAGGGCCGTTGCGCTCCTATGAATGTCATCTGTATGAGTTTCTGTGCTGTCGGTGTGCTTCTCTACTGGTTCTCGGGAAGCGGCTATGTGGAAATGGCGCCTGCCGTTCAGAAGGTGCTCGTATATGTAGCCCTTTGTCTGATAGGCTTTTTCATTTACGGACCGGTAGCGCTTACCGGTGTGCAGGCACTCAATCTGGTGCCTAAGAATGCAGCGGGCACCGCGGCAGGTTTCGTTGGCCTGTTCGGCTACCTGCTCGGCGATGCCGTCTGCTCGAAGCTTCTTGTTGGCGCCGTGGTCGAGTCAGCATCCTGGGATGCAGGTATGCTTACCGTCGCCATCGGCTCTGTAATAGGAGTGGTTCTCTGTGCTTTGCTCATTCCTGAAGAACGCAGAACCGCATAAGCGCAAATCAGAAGGCCGGCATCATACGGCTGCAATAATCACACAGGGTATCGGCAATCAGCTGATGCCCTTTTTCGTTAGGATGCATTCCGTCCAGGCATAGGAAGTGGCCGAAATTTCTCTTCTGCAGGAAAGCCGAGGTAATATCGACCACATCAGCTCCCAAGTCGGATCCTACCTTGAATACTTCAAGATTGTAAAGCTCGTGCCAGCTCTGTATGTATTCGGTAGTCCCTCCCAACCATTTGAGAACGTTGGACTTTCCGCTGCCGCTCATATTTCTGGTCACCTCATCGAAATAGAGGTTGGAGTTGATCGGGGGCAGCGACAGCAGTATAGGTTCTGCTCCCTCGCTGCGTACCTGAGCAATGATCTTCTTATATGTCGAATTAAAATCTTCCAGACTTGTCAGCGGTTCGTGCTCCGCATCAGGGTTGCTTGCAATCTTTTCCCAGTCAAACGAGCAGTCGTTTCCGCCCCATCCAAGTATCGCATAGTCTGCGTTCTTGAGCTTGGCAATGCTCCTTTCCACTATCTCAAGCCCCTTCTTTACCGTACACCCGAAACGGCTGCAGTTCTCGACCTCTACACCGAGACGCTGCTCGCATTCCTGTACGAAATTGTCTTCGGTAATACAATATGAGTTGTTGTCAGGAGTGATGACACCCTTTACAATCGAGTCTCCAAATGCGATGATCCTTTTCTTTTCCATAATTTCCGATTTTGTTGATGCAAAGGTATGCTGCTTTTGCAACTCCGTGATGCAAGTGTGACCAAAGTCTTGAATATGCCACCAAAACTGTGTTTTTGTGACAAAATAGCCGTATTTGGGATTAAAATAATAAAGTATTAACTTTGTCACACCATATTCGGGACGAAGTTATGAATACATTTCCGCGCAAACTTACCACTCTCGGTACGGAACTATGGCACATTGTCATCATTCCGATCTTCTTCCTTGTCTTTGCAGCGCTCTACAGACCTGTTGGGCTCGATGCACTGCTTGGAATGGATAGGGGACTGTATTCCTTCAATGTGACCATACTTTCGGCAATAATACTAGGATGCCTGGCTATCACCCGCTTCATACATTACTTCCTGCGAAATGTCCTGTATAAGAATTGGTGGACATACATTTTATGGTGCCTTATGGAACTTCTGGTGATGAGCCTGTTCTGCGCATTGTACATCACGCTGATGCTTAATGACGGGAGCAGCTTTTTCGAGCAGGTGCGTAACTCCCTGATGTGGCTTGCAGTGATTCTGGTTTTTCCCTACACGGTTCTTACCCTGGTTTTTATCAACATTTCCCTTCTCGAACGCTCGCCTGGAACTCCCGATGATGACTCCCTGGTCCGCTTTTACGACCATAACCATCAGTTGAAGTTCGTGGTAGCGGAAAGCGCACTGCTTTATGTTGCTGCAGAAGAGAATTATGTGCGGATTTATTATCTGGACAACGCCCAGGTCAAGGACTATCAGCTCCGTTCGTCAATGACAGCCATAGAGCCCGTTATGACCAAGGCGGGACTTTTCCGCTGCCAGAGGTCCTATTACATCAATCCTTCGCATATCAAGGCATTGCGCAAGGACCAGGGTAGCAGTGTAAGCGCGGAACTGGATACATCAGGCATTTCCATACCTGTATCACGCAAGTTCTACGATGCCCTGAGCGAACTTATCTGACGCAGTTTTGCTTATTTGAAGAAACGGTCTATCTCCTTCAGGTTCTCAGGAAGGGCAAATACAGCCACTTTGTCGTATGCCTCTATCCTCGTGTCTCCCACGGCTATCATAGCCTGACTGCCCCTCTGTACACCGCAGATGATGGCATTTTTGGGGAAGTCGAGGTCTTTGACCGGATACTTGGTAATCTCCGAATCCGGCGAAACGGTATATTCTATCAACTCGGCATTGGAGCCTGTCAGATATCTTACGAATCTGGTCTTGCCGCTCAACGTAAACCTGAATATGCGGCTGGCTGTGATCAGCTTCTTGTTGATTACCGTGCCCACGCCCATTTCCTCGGCAAGAGAAATGTATTCTATGTTCTCAACTTCCGCAACTGTCCTGGGCACTCCGAATTTCTTTGCCACCACACAGGCCAGCACATTGCCTTCGTCCCTGTTTGTCAGGGCGATAAAGGCATCGCAACTGCTTATGCCTTCGTCATATAGCAGGTCGGAGTTGCGACCGTCGCCGTTGATGATGCGCACGCTGTCAGGCAGCACTTCAGAAAGATAGTTGCATCTTTCCTTGCTTTTGTCTATGATGCAGACGCTGATGCCAAGCCTGCTCAGATCTCTTGCCACCATACAGGCGATAGGCGTCCCGCCGAGTATCATAGCCCTGCGCGTACTGATTTTTGTTTTGCCGAAATATTCGGACAACTGTTCCACCGTGTCTTTGGTGCTGATTGTAAACACCACGTCCGAGAATCTGAACTTTGTCTCCATCTTCGGCATAATGGTCCTGTCTTCCCTCTTGATCGCAAGTATGCGGAATTTCTTTATTTCCGCAGGGTCTATCGATGAGAAAAATTCGGACAGCTTAAGGTCTAGGACCGGGCTGTTTTCGTCCAGTCTGAAGAGGGCTATCTGCAACTGTCCGCGGGCAAAGTCCATAAGTTCCAGGGCTGTGCTCTGTTTGAGGGAGGACACAATTTCGTCAGCGGCAATCTTTTCAGGATAGAACATCAGCTCGATGCCCATCTGCTTGAATATCAGCTTGTTTTCTGGCGTTAAAAATTCCTCTTCGCTGATTCTGGCAATGACCTTGGCAGCTCCGAGGTTCTTTGCCATCACTGCACTGACTATATTGATTTCCTGGCCGGCATTGGGAAAGACGGCGATGAACAGGTCGGCTTTTCCGACGCCCGCCTGCTTGAGCACGCTCAAGCTCGAAGGACTGCCCTGAAGAGTGTCGATATCCAGGGTAGCTGCAAGCTTTTCCAGTCTTTGCGCATCGGAGTCGATAACCATAATGTCGTTTGACTCTGCTCTGAGCATCTTTGCAAGGTGAGATCCGACCTCGCCGGCTCCGTCTATTACGATTCTCATATCATTTGATGCTGTTAAATGCCTTTTTGCCTTTCAATATAGACAGAGGGATAATGCATATTCCCATAAGCCCGTCAGGAACCCTTTTCCCCTTGCTATGTACCGTTTCGCGGCGCAGCTGGCGGTATTCGCGGTGAGCATCCCTGACAGCCTTTGCCTTTTCTTTCTTGCCGGACAGCAGATAAACCGCAGCAGCTGCCCAGTCCAGGACCTTGCGTACCGCCAGCCTCCCGGTTGCCTTCCTGTGTGCCGCCTGCGCGCTCATCCCCATAGCGAGGAAACTCGACTCGAGATTGCCTTCCAGCATCATCAGGCAGTTGCGGAAATTCAGCTTCAGCTTGAATGGCGAATCCTGCGGCAGGGTCCCGCCGCCGAGGTGCCAGACCACGCTCTCCGGAACTACAGTGACCTTATATCCAGCCAGTTGCGCCCGCCAGCAGTAGTCAATCTCCTCCATATGGGCAAAGAACCTGTCGTCCAGCCCTCCGAGTTCCCTCCAAAGCGAGCTCCTGGTCATCATACACGCTCCGGTCGCCCACAGCACGTCAGCGGGGGCGTCATACTGCCCGCGGTCCTCTTCGATTCGGGAAAGAATTCGCCCGCGGCAGAAAGGGAAGCCGTAGCGGTCGAGCAGGCCTCCTGCAGCGCCGGCGTATTCGAAGCAGTCCTTGCGGACAAATTCTGCATTGTCGCTTCCCGGGTCGCCGTCCTTGCATACGAGGGCGTGGAGTTTCGGTCCACAGACCCCACATTCGGGATGACTGTCCATCCAGTCCACCAGTGGTTTGAGCCAGCCTTCGCCGACCTCTATGTCGGTGTTGATCAGCAGGAAATACTCAGCGTCAATCTCTTTAAGCGCCCTGTTGTACCCTCCGGTAAATCCGTAGTTGCGGTCGAGGACTATGCGTTTCACCTCCGGGAAGCGGCTCTCGAGAAGTGCGACAGAACCGTCGCTGCTTGCATTGTCCGCCACCACAACCTCGGCAATATCCTGTCCGTCACGGCTTCCCAGTGCCTTGCAGCTCGCAATGAGTCCGGGCAGCCACCGCCGCAGATATCCTTCGGTGTTCCAGTTGAGTATGACCAGCGCTACCTTCATTTCTATAGGGTGGAACTAGGAGTTGCAGCCGCAGCCTTCGCCCTCGCCACAGCCGCAGCCTTCGCCCTCGCCGCAAGCGCAGCCTTTGCCTTCTTCACATCCACAACCCTCACCTTCACCGCAGCCACCGCCGCAGTTTCCGCAGCCCTCACCTTCACCGCAGTGCCCGCCACAATGGCCGCAGCCTGAAGGAAGGTATTCGCCGTGCAGGCCTTCGAGAAGTTCCTTCTCGGTTGCGTCTCTTACAGACTCGACCTTGCCGCTGAAATGCAGGGTCTTGCCAGCCATCGGGTGGTTAAAGTCCATCGTGACCTTATCCTCGGCAACCTTTGCAACGAGCCCCCTTACTACCTGGCCTTCGTTGTTGAGCATAGGAAGCATCCTGCCTTCAACAAGGAATTCGTGCTGGATCTTGCCATCGATTGCAAAGGCCTCGATCGGAATGTCTATCTTGTAGGCCTCTTCATATACTCCGTAGCCCTCTTCCGGGGAGAGCACGAACTCGAAGCTTTCGCCCGGTTCCTTGCCTTCGACCTCCTCTTCAAAGCGAGGAAGCAGCATGCCTGTTCCGTGAATGTATGAGAGAGGGTTGCTGGAGTCTGCCTTGTCTGCAATCTGTCCTTCCACTTCAAGGCAGTATGAGAGTTCTGCCACTTTGTTTTTTTCTATCTTCATATCTTTATCCGTTAAATTCAACATTACAAAACGCTAATGTAGGAATAAGTTTTGACATATATGGCCTGCTGTCATCCGCAGAGGCAATGAAATTGTTCCAGAGGCTGAGGAAATTGCCGGTTACGAGCATTCCGGACACCGGCTTGACAATTCTTCCGTCCTCGAAAAGGAAGCCTTCTATGCCGTAGGAAAAGTCTCCTGTCGATGGGTTGCTGTTGCCGCCGTTAAATCCGGTTACGAGGATTCCGCTGCCGCACAGTTTCATAAGGTCCTCTCTGTCAGTGCCTTCCTTTGGCCAAGGCATCAGCTTGGGGTGTACTGCGGAACAAGGCATCCTGTCCACCGCGAGCTTGCCCGCGATGTAACTGTCTGTGAAATATGTCTTGACAACTCCCTTGTCTATGATGGGAAAGTCATAGGTAGCGACTCCTTCCTTGTCGAAATACTTGGACTGATTGCTTCCTTTGGCTCTCGGAAAGTCCTTGATGGTCAATCCTTCAGGGAATAACTGCTTTCCCATTGAGTCAAGCAGGAAAGAGTTGTTCTGCTGCAGCCCGTATCCGTCCAGAGCGGCAAGCAGAGGGCTGACCATACGCGAGGCCACGTCCCTGTCCACGACCATATTGCAGGTTCTGCCGCTGACGGCTTCGGAACCTATCTGGGCGCAGGCCTTTTCCAGTGCCCTGTCACCGCAATCTTCTGCCTTAAGCCCGTCAAGGAAGGCATCCGAGTTCCAGCTGTACCCGCTATACAGGTCTCCTTCCGCATCTTCGATGGTCACTTCGGTGGAGTATTCAAACGCGCTTTCGTAGTGTCTGCATTCAGTTCCTTGTGAATCAATGAGATATATGCCTACGACAGAAGCATCGAGTTGGCTCTCTTCGCTGACGAGTTTCCACTCAGGGCTCACCCTTTTGCCAAATAAGGCCAGGTCAAGCACCCTTGATATCAGTTCTTCGTCCTGTATTTCTGCCGCTTTGCTGTCAAAGGCTTCAGTTTCATAGCCGCTTGCAGCATCCCTGCATACCAACTGCGGGTCAGGAAGCTTGCGGAAGGGGTCTTTTTCCAGGGTGGCTGCCATTGACAGACACCTGTCTGCAAATGCTTCCAGGTCATTCCTGTCCAGCCTGTTTGTGCTGAAACTGCCGAAACGCCCGTCATTTACTAGATTGACGACGAGTGTGGTGTCGCTAGTGCGCGATATCTTGTCTATTTCCCCGTTGAGAGTCTCCACTATGCGGCAGGATGACTTGTAAAACACCACCCTGGCACAGTCTGCACCCTTTTCCATTATCCTTGCCAGAAACCATCCGGCAAGCTGCGTTTCCATAGCGTTGATCATTCTCCTCCAATTGTTAGTTTGCTGACCAGTACCGAAGGCATTCCGCAGGATACCTGTACGCTCTGTCCCTTTCCGCAGGTCCAGGTGCCACCGTCTATCTTGAGATCGGATGCAACTGCCTCAATGTCAGCTAGTGCCTGTGGCCCGTTGCCAATTACATTGATGTCCTTTACAGGCATCGTGAGCCTGCCGTTCTCGATGAGGAAGCCGCTCTTGACAAAGAAGGTGAAGTCACCTTCGCCAATCTTGACTTCGCCGTTGGTGAAACTGTCCACGTAGATTCCCCGTTTCACGGAGCCTATGAGGTCCTGCAGGCTTCCGTCGGTTCCGCTTTCCATATAGGTCGTCCTCATCCTCGGAATCGGATGATAGCGGAACGACTCCCTCCTTCCGTTTCCGGTAGGCGGCAGTTTGTAATATGCCGCGCTGATTCGGTCGTGCAGGTATGAAGTCAGCACTCCGTCAGTTACCATATAGGTCTTTTGTCCCGGTATGCCCTCGTCATCATAGATGCAGGCGCCCCTGCTGGCCTTTACGGTTCCGTCATCGACTATGTTAATGCCCTTACGGCAAATTCTCCCACCCATCTTGTCGGAAAAAACCGACTGTCCCTTGCGGTTAAAGTCCGCCTCGAATGCGTGACCCATAGCTTCGTGGAGCAGAATTCCCGAAGCCCCTGCAGCCAGAACGACACTCATCTGCCCGCCTTTCGGCCTTTTTGCCTCAAAACGCTCGTCCGTTCCCTTGACAGCTTCGCAGGCCAATTCTTCAATCAGCCCCTCGCTTATCATTTCTGCTCCCGCCATCAGACTCCTTGAAGCCCTGTTGCTGTCTATTGCATTTCCCTGCCGGAAAGTTACAGATACGGAAATGTCGCAAGTAGGACGCGTTTCGCAGCACAACTCATGCAAAGAGTTGTACATCATTATCTTACGCACGTTGTGCGATATGCTCACCCTGACCTTTTCAGCCCTGCTGTCCTTTTCCTTTACAAGTTTTTCCAATTTGACCAGCACTGGAACCAGTTCCGCTGTTTCTACCTCGGCCCAGTCCCTTTCCATAGGGTAGAGGTCCAGTTTCGCCTTTGCCGTGCAAACAGGGGCGTCTTTCAGTGCTGACGGGATGCCCGGGCAGGCCGTGGCTATGGATCCGGCTGTTCTTGCAGCTGCGAGCAGGTCTTCGTATCTTGTTGATTCTGAATATGCGTAGCCGGTCTTTTCTCCCTTGAGCACCCTGATTCCGCAACCATAGTCAACATCGTGCCTTGCGGTGTTGACCGCTCCGTCGCGCAGAGCCAGGTCGGAGTTGAGGCTGTATTCGAAGAAGAGGTCGCACCAGTCACCTCCGGCCCTGAGCGCCTCCGATATTATCTTGTCGAGTTCTTCGGTGCTGATTCCGAATAACCCGTTATAACTATTCTCCATCTTTGTGAACAAGATTCCAGATGTGATTGTACTTTTCGTTGTCCTTGATGTAGGTCAGTTTGCCGTTGCCTTCGGCTACGACCACAAATGGGCTTTTGGTATTGTCGGCAAGCACCCATCTGTCGCAAATCGGCATATATATGCGGAAGAAATAGTCCAGGCCCATAAAATAGCGGCGCCTAACAACCTCGTCGGAAATGTTGTGACCACCCGCCTCGACCCTGGCCTTGACCCTCGAGATGGCGAACTCGGGACTGATCAGCCAGAAATACAGCAGAACAATCTTGTAGCCGCGTTCCTTCGCCTTGTGTATGATGCCCACAAGCGACCTTGTAGCCAGCGTGGTTTCCACGCAGAAGTCCATGTTGCGTTCAAGCAGGTAATAAATCTTCTGAAGCATATATCGGCTCGCGGTGATTGCGGCCGCAGACGGGTTGAACGGCGAAAGGGCCTTGGAGAATTCGTCCGAGTTGACAAATTCCCTGCATTCGAGCAGTTCGGGCAGCAGCGTGTAGCAGGCAGTGGTCTTGCCCGCGCCGTTGCATCCCGCTATGATGTACATATTAGGCATCCTTTTCCCGTGTTACTCCGTATCCGAACAATGCAAAATCCCCAAGCAGAGGGTCCTCAGGCCAGACCTCACGGAAGCAGGAGGTAATCTCGAGCGCCGTTTTAAGGTCCTTTTGCCGCCTGTCGCACAAGCCGAGGGCGCAGGCCTGGGTATGGACGTGAACGTCAAGAGGTACTATCAGATCTTTTTTGTCAGTGTTTTTCCATAATCCGAGGTCAACCTTCCCGTCGTCCCTCGTCATCCAGCGCCTCATCATATTGATTTTTTTGTTTGCAGCGCGAGGGTCATCCTTCTGACGGAATACCGTGCATCTCATTTCCGAGGGACTGAGTTCTTCCAGGCTGTCGTGGTATCTGTACCACTCCCTGAGTCTGAGGCAGATACCTGCTATCTCCGACCATTTGACCGTTCTATGCAGACTTGTGTCGTCGTTGCGGTATGAGCCTGCCTTGACATAGTCGAAAGGACGCCACTCCATTTCGTCGAACAAGCGGGTGCAGTCGCGTACGATCATGCTTCTGCGACCCCAGGCGAGATGTGAGGCAAACACAGCCGCAATCTCGACGTCCTGCAGGCCGGCTCCTCTTTCGGCGAAGTGCCGTGGAAATGAAATGGGGTCCTCTAAAAAATAGACAGGGTCGTTGAATTCAGCGGCCCAGTCCATCAGCATCTGCTTAATACCCTCGTCCATAAACTATTTCTCCGGGATGGCCTCCAGAACGGCAGTCAGGAAGTCCCAGGCCTTCTGGACTGAAGGAATGTTGGCTCTCTCGTCTGGTGAATGAGGGCTTAGAAGCGTAGGTCCCATCGAAACCATATCCCAGTGAGGATATGCTCCCGAAAGAATGCCGCATTCGAGTCCGGCGTGTATAGCCATCACTTTCGGTTCCTTGCCGTAAAGCTTGCAATAGGTCTCCTTCATCACTCGGAGTATGGCCGAGTCAGGGTTCGGTGCCCATCCGCTGTAGCCGCCGCTGAACCTGATTCTGCATCCGGCAAGCTCAAAGACTGCCTTCATCCTCTGGGCGAGGGCTTCCTTTGCGCTGTCAACGGAGCTTCTCATAAGGCAGTTAACGGAAAATTCTCCCTTGTAAATCTTTACCATAGCGAGATTGTTGGAAGTCTCCACCATTCCCGGCATTGCATCGGACATCCTTTCCACGCCGTCAGGGCAGGCAAGAATGGCCTTGATGAAACGCTTTGCGGCCTGTGGCTGCACGTAGCGGCATTCGTCAGGATCGCAGCAGGCGCCTTCCTCGCACTTGTAAGGCTCGAAGATCACCTGAAGTCCCGGGTCGGTTGCAGCGTATTCGCTCTTTATCTCGGCTGCGATGGCCGAGACGGTCTTGAGGACTGCGGCGGTCTTGCCCGCAGGAACATAAACCGTTGCGAATGCCTCTCTAGGGATGGCGTTTCTCAGGGTGCCTCCCTCGAGGTCGATGAGCTTGACATCGTGCTTGTCGATGATGCGGTCAAGTATCCTTGCAATCTGCCTATTCGCATTTGCGCGGCAGAGTATGATATCCATTCCGGAATGTCCTCCCTGACAACCCTTTACGGTAAGTGACCAGCACTCGTGTCTGGCAGGCTCGTTGAGTCTGCGGTAGCGTGCGGAGACGCTTGCGTCAAGACCTCCGGCGCATCCTACATATAGTTCGCCTTCGGTTTCGGAGTCGAGGTTGATGAGTATGTCGCCCTTGAGCAGTCCTCCCTTGAGGGCTTTTGCTCCGGTCATGCCCGTTTCTTCGTCGTAGGTAATCAGTATCTCGATAGGGCCGTGCTTGAGATTGCCGTCTGCGGCAACGGCCATTGCGAGAGCAAGTCCTAGTCCGTTGTCAGCTCCGAGCGTAGTGCCGTTTGCCCTTACCCAGTCTCCGTCTATGCGTGTTTCGATAGGGTCTGTGAGGAAATCGTGTACCTTGTCGGCGTTTTTCTGAGGTACCATATCCATATGTCCCTGAAGAACAACGGTTTTGCGGTTCTCGTATCCCGGTGTCGCAGGAACTTTCACAATTACGTTTCCGGTTTCGTCGCAAAAAGCTTCGAGGCTGTGTTCAGCTGCCCAGTCAAGAAGATGCTTGCGTATCACTTCTTCGTGCTTGGAAGGTCTAGGACATCTGGTGATTCCGTAGAATATGTTCCATACCGATGATGGCTGAAGATCTCTGATATCCATAATAATTATGCGTTATCTTGTTATATTTCAAATTATTGCAGAAGCGGTTCCACGAGTTTCGGGAAGTCCCTGTAGTCATATACCCTGATGTAGTCCATACCTCCGAGCCTTACGTGGCTGTCGTTGCCTCCGTCGTCAAGGTCATCTCCTATGAAGATGATCTCGTCGCGGGTATAGCCGTTCTCTTCAGCAAAGCGCATTATCGCGTCATACTTGTTGTACTGCTTCGGAGTCATATCGAAAGAAGTTGAACCTCCAATAAAGACAGAGTAGTCGCTGAAGTCCTCGCAAACCTCCTTGTACATAGCCCTGCGCTTGGCCTTGTCGGGGTCAAATGCAAGTTTCTCCTCCTTCGGGGCTTCGGTTCCGAGCAGTCCGAATGTCAGCATTCCGCTGGCGTGAATCTCGACGCTCTTGCCGTAATACTCTGTGTATCCGTACTTTTCGCGGAGTGCCTGACATTTTGCAAGTACGCTTGCCGTATCTACGGGGCAGACCTCCTTGCGCACTATCTTCCATTCTCCGTCAACGACCCTTGCTTCCTCCATTCCGTAGTTGCCGAGTACGTCGATAGGGTAGTCGAGCATCTGCTTGTGGATGCGCTCGGCTCCGCCGCCGCCCACCATCAAAAGCGCGTAGCGTTCGCCGAGCTTGTCAAGCGCCTGGCGCGCCGAGTCGCTGAGCGGGGTCTTGTGCTGGGTCAGGGTGGCGTCGAGATCCATACATACGAGTTTCTTTTCGGCACCCTTGCACAACGCCGGGGCGGTCTGCTGAAGCTCTTCACTGTATTTCGGACGGTTGTTGCAAGAAACGCAGAACAGTGCCGCAACGGCAAGGAGAAGTAATGTGGTCCTTTTCATAATCGCGTTTTGTGTTTGTTGGGATATCAAGATTCGAACTTGAACTGCAAGTGCCAAAAACTTGAGTGCTGCCATTACACCATACCCCAATTCCAGTTGACAAAGATATATATTATTGTTTGGAAATACAAGTTTTCTATTTGCGCTTCGCTTTAAAGTAGTCGCTTACGATGGATGAGCATTCTTCAGCCAGAACTCCTTCCGAAGCCGTGGTTTTGGGATGCAGCAGCGAAGGGCTGAACAGCGTAAATCCGCGTTTAGGATCGCCAGCTCCCCAGACCACCCTTCCTATCTGTGCCCAGGCAAGTGCTGCGGCGCACATAGGGCAGGGCTCCACGGTAACGTATATCGTGCAGTCATTGAGGTACTTGCCTCCGACTGCCTGAGTTGCGGCAGTAAGCGCAATCATTTCCGCGTGGGCTGTCGGGTCGCACAATCTTTCCGTCATATTGTGCCCCCTTGCAATGATCCTGCCCTTGTAGCAGATTATGGCTCCGACGGGAACTTCGTCTTCCTCCGCCGCTGCACGAGCCTCCTTGAGCGCTTCCTGCATTAACCTGATGTCTTCTTCCATAGCGAAATGTTTCAACAAAGATATCTCTAAATCTTGGAAAGTTTCAAAAAAAGTTTCAATTTCGCACTGATGAAAAAGTCCAGACTGTTTCTGATTGACGGACACGCCCTCATTTTCAAGATGTATTACGCATTTCAGGGCCGTCCCATGGTCAATGCCAAGGGTGTTGACACTTCCATACTTTTCGGAACCGCCAAGTATCTGTTCGAGCTGATAGCCCGCGAGCAGCCAAGCCATCTCGCAGTGGCATTCGACCCGCCCGGAGGCTGCTTCCGCAATGTGCTTTACCCTCAGTACAAGGCTAACAGGGCAGAGACGCCGCAGTTGGTAATCGATGCTCTGGAGCCGCTCAAGGCAATGGTGGAAGCAATGCGCATTCCTGTCCTTATGGAGAGCGGCTTTGAGGCTGACGATGTGGTCGGAACGGCTGCAAAGCGCTTTGGTTCAGATGATTGCGATGTCTTTATGGTGACTCCGGACAAGGATTACGGGCAGCTGGTCAGCTCCTGCATCCATCAGTACAAACCGGGCAAGTCAGGCTCCGACAACGAGATTCTCGGACCTGCCGAGGTCTGCGCGAAATGGAACATAGAATCGCCTTTACAGGTAATAGATATGCTTGCAATCTGCGGAGATTCAGCCGATAACGTACCCGGAGTCCAGGGCGTTGGCCCCGTCGGGGCATCCAAGCTCCTGAACCGTTTCGGAAGCATTGACGGAATATACTCCCACCTTTCCGAACTCACTCCGCGCCAGCAGACCCAGTTCGAAGCCGCTCGCGACCATATCGGGCTTTCCCGCGAACTTGTCACGATACGTACGGACGTCGCCCTGGACTGCAGCCTGGAAGATATGCTGCTGCAGGACTACAACACCCCCGAGCTGAATCAGTGGCTCGTAAATTACGAGATGCCGTCGCTCCTGCGTATGCTCTCCCGTCTTGCCCCTGCCGCGCCCGAGGCTGCTTCCGGAAGCAGCCCAAAGCCCTCTGCGGCATTGAGTTACAACACCGTAGGATATGGAGAATTCGTCCCTTCAGCGAGGTCTGCCGGCAGGCTTGCGGTTCTGATGCCCGATTCCGGAGAACAGCTATACCTCGCAGCTGGGGACAAGCTATGTTGCAGCAGTGCCGCTCAAGCGCGGGAACTGCTTGAGGATGAGTCGCTTGCAAAATGCGGAGAGGACCTGAAGGGCCTGTATCGACGGCTGGCGGCAAAGGGAATTGAACTCAGGGGCAAGCTGCTGGATGTCAGCATTATGCATTACGTCCTCAATCCTGAGGGAAGTCATTCCCTGCAGACGCTTTCGCTTTCGCTTCTGGGTGTGGACCTGGAAGAGGGACAGCTTGCTCAGGGAGACCTTTTCGGGCAGACGGAGGATGCTCCTGACAGCACTTGCGACAGACGCTGCTTCATTGCGGGCCGCATTGCCGATATCCTGGCATCCCGTATGGACGAAACGGCAAGGAAACTTTACGATGACGTAGAGGCACCACTGATAAGGGTGCTTGCAAAAATGGAAGCCAGGGGCGTAAGAATCGACCTCGGCTCGTTGAAGACGTTTGCGGAAGGACTGCGGAAAAGCATAGCAGGCAATGAAGAACTGGTCCGCAGCGTTGCTGGCAATCCGGACCTCAACCTCAGTTCTCCGAAGCAGGTGGGCGAACTGCTGTTTGCGCAGCTCAAGCTTGCTCCGGGCATCAAGAGGGCCAGGAACGGTAATTTTCCTACTGACGAACAGACCCTCAGCGAGATAGAAGGTGACAATCCTGTTGTGGACGCAATACTGCAGTACAGGGGAGACCGAAAACTGCTGGGTACGTACATTGACCCTTTCCCGTCCTATGTCAATCCGGCGGATGGAAGAGTGCATACGACTTTCAATCAGTCACTTACGGCTACGGGAAGGCTTTCGAGCTCCAACCCTAACCTGCAGAATATCCCGGTGAGGACCGAACAGGGCAGGGAGATACGCAGGGCCTTCGTGCCCGGCGGGGAGGACTGCCTTATGATGGCTGCCGACTATTCGCAGATAGAACTCAGGATTATGGCTCATCTGTGCGGGGACAAGCATCTGCGGGAGGCTTTTCTTGAGGGCCGCGACGTTCACGCCGCAACTGCTGCAAAGGTTTTCCACAAGGCTCTCGAGGATGTGAGCGCGGATGAACGCAGGGCTGCAAAGGCGGTCAATTTCGGAATTATGTACGGTATGTCGTCTTTTGGCCTGAGCCAGCGCCTGAAATGCTCAAGGAGTGAAGCGAAGGCGATTATCGATGATTATTTCAGGTCTTTCCCTGACATCAGGGACTTTATCGACACTACGCTTGCCGTTGCAAGGGAAACGGGTTATGTCGAGACCATTTTCGGCAGACGCAGATATGTTTCGGAACTCAATTCGCGCAATGCAAACGTCAAGGCGGCCGCTGAGCGCAATGCCGTAAATGCCCCGATACAGGGCAGTGCGGCAGATATCATCAAGCTTGCGATGATTGCCGTGGACAGGCGTCTTGAAGAAGAAGGTTACGGCGCCAGGATGGTGCTTCAGATTCACGATGAACTCCTGCTCGAAGTGCCCGCAGCCGAGCTTGAGGCCGTTTCGGCCCTGCTTAGGGAGGAAATGGAAGGTGTGGTGCGGCTGAGTGTTCCTTTAACGGTAGAATGTAATTATGGAAAGAACTGGCTTGAAGCCCATTGATGAACTGGTGCGAAGGGCGATAATAGGTGACGGTACCGCCTTTACCAAGTTGTGGGACACCTATGTGGATGCCCTCAAGACTTACCTGCGCTCCACTTTCAGCAATCTCGACCCCTTCTTTGTGGATGACATCTGTTCCCGAAGTTTCGAAAAGGCTTTCAGGCAGATAGGAAGCTTCGACCCCGGCCGCAGCCGTTTCTTTACCTGGCTCAAGGTCATTGCCCACAATACCGCGCTCGATACCCTGTATCAAGAGTCGCAGTCCCAGCGTAACTACGTGCATATCGACTACGGTGCGGAGATTGACATCATCGATACCCTGGGCGACGATACCGCCGACTCTCCTCTCAACAGCATAATCAGGGAAGAATACGAAAACCAGACGCTCAGATACATAGAGGGCTTGCCGGAACTTTACCGCAGCGTTGCACGGCACAGGCTTGTGGAGGGTATGCAGTATAAGGAGATTGCCGAGGAAACCGGACTGGAGCTAAATACGGTAAGGACCAGGATACGCCGCGCAAAGGCTATGATAGAAAAGATGAAACAAAACGAGTCGTCAAATCAGGAATAATCATTATATTTGCAATAACCAATTATTATACTTTGGAAAAGGACTATGATGTGATTATTATCGGCGGCGGCATTACCGGCGCCGGTACTGCGCGTGACTGCGCGTTGAGGGGACTCAGGACCCTGCTTGTAGAGAGGCACGACATTGCCGACGGAGCTACGGGACGCAATCACGGGCTGCTCCACAGCGGAGCGAGATATGCGGTCAAGGATGCCGAATCTGCGACCGAGTGTATAAAGGAAAACCGCATCCTGCGCAATATTGCTTCTGCCTGTATCGAAGATACCGGCGGTCTTTTCATTACCCTTCCTGAAGATGAAAAGACGGGATACGGACTTGACTACCAAAAGACTTTCGTGGATGCCTGCCACAAGGCCGGAATTGATGCGGAAGTCATATCCCCGGAAAAGGCCAGGGCTATGGAACCTTCCGTAAATCCTGATCTTATCGGCGCCGTAGTCGTGCCTGACGGTGCCGTGGACCCTTTCCGCCTGTGCTCCGCAAACGTGCTCGATGCGCGGCTCAACGGAGCCGACGTGCTTCAGTACACTACCTTTGAACGGTTCGTCATCGAGCAGGGCAGGGTATGCGGCGTTATCGTGCGGGAACAGGCAAGCGGCAGGACAAGACAATTCAGGGCACCCGTAACCGTTAATGCAGCAGGTATCTGGGGACATTATGTAGCTTCCATGGCCGGTGTCACCATATCGATGTACCCCGCAAAGGGAGCACTGCTGGTTTTTGGACACAGGGTAAACAATATGGTTATCAACCGCTGCCGCAAGTCTGCCGACGGCGACATTCTCGTTCCGGGAGACAGCGTCTGCATCATAGGCACCACCTCTACCAAGGTTCCTTTTGAGGAATGCGACGATATGAGGGTCACCCGCGAGGAGGTGGAACTCCTGCTTCGTGAGGGCTGCGCTCTCTGTCCGTCCCTCTCCAGTACCAGAATCCTGCGCGCATACGCGGGCGTCAGACCTCTGGTCGCAAGTGACGACGACCCGACAGGACGCTCCATCAGCCGCGGCATCGTATGCCTCGACCACGCCAAACGAGACGGCATCGAGGGCCTTATCAGCATCACCGGCGGTAAACTGATGACATACAGGCTTATGGCCGAACAGGCAGCCGACATGGTCTGCAGCAAGCTGGGTAGCAATGCGAGATGCCGCACCGCGCAGCAACCGCTTCCGGGATCGGGTTCCTTCAGCATCAGAAAGGCCGGAGAAGGCCGCTGGCACCATCCTAACATGGGTCAGAAGGCTGCAATTGGCCGTCAGGGTCTCCGGGCCCTCGACATCAGTTTCTCGGGAAAGGATGACTCCACGCTTGTGTGCGAATGCGAACACGTCACGCTCGGTGAGCTGCGCTATGCCGTAAGCAACCTCGGAGTCACTAATCTCAGCGACCTGCGCCGCAGGACACGCATAGGAATGGGGACCTGCCAGGGAACTTACTGCATCTACAAGGCGGCCGCCGCTCTTGCGGAGGTGCTCGGAGTGCCTGAAAAGGCGGAAGAATTTGCCCAAGAATACCTCAACGAGCGCTGGAAGGGAATGTGCCCGGTGGCGTGGGGCGATACATTGAGAGAAATGGAATTTATGCAGAAAGTATATAAGGAAGGGAGGCCTTACAGCTATGAAGGTTGATACTCTTGTGATTGGCAATGGCGCTGTAGCCTTGCAGGCTGCGCTGGAGAGTCTTGACAGGGGAGAGTCGTGCGCGGTCATCGCTCCGGGTCTTTCGCTCGAGCAGACCGACTGGAGCGGTTTTGTCAGGCGCGGAGGAATTCTCCTGAAGGGAGACAGGGCCGAGGCTGCTTCAGTTTCCGGCGGAAAGGTCGAATGGGTGCGCAGCCGCAGTCTGGGTCCGGACGCAATAGTAGCAGGAAGCTATGTCCTGGCTACGGGACGTTTCTATGACGGAGGGCTGGTTGCGGATATGGACAGGGTTTACGAACCTCTTTTCGGGTTGGACGTTGAATATGAAAAAGACCGCAGCAAGTGGTTCGATCCTGACTTTTTTGCGCCACAGCCTTTCCTGAGTTTCGGTGTGAGGGTGGATGCCGACGGACATCCTTCCGTTCAAGGAGTTACAGTCAACAACCTGCTGGTCAAGGGTGAAATCCTTGCCGGCTGCAGCAGATAGAGGAAAATGCAGGAAAAGAATATCAGCCGGCTTAATCTGGAGCAGTGTCAGAAATGCTCGCTCTGTAATACTGTCTGCCCAATGATGGCAGTCAATCCGGCATATCCGGGCCCAAAGCGTTCCGGCCCTGACGGGGAACGCTACAGACTGAAGGATCCCGTTTTTTATGACGAGGCGCTCAAGTATTGTCTGAACTGCAAGCGCTGCGAAGTCGCCTGTCCTTCCGACGTGAAGATTGCCGATATGATTTCGGAGGCGCGTCTCTCATACGGACATATGTCCAGACCTTTGCGCGACTGGACCCTCGCCAATACGGATCTGGTGGGCAGCCTTGCATCGCCACTCTCCGGCATAGTCAATCCCGTTCTGGGCTCCCGCCCTGTCAAGTATCTGATGGATAAGGTGATAGGGGTGGATGAGCGCAGACGCTTCCCATCTTACAGCAAGCAGACCTTTGAGAAATGGTTCCGCAGTGAAGCCCTCGAGAAGCAGGGTTCTTACAAAAAGCAGGTATCTTTCTTCCACGGCTGCTACATCAACTACAATTATCCTCAGCTCGGAAAGGATCTGGTCAGCCTGATGAATGCCTGCGGATACGGTGTGCGGCTGCTGGAAAAGGAGAAATGCTGCGGAGTAGCGCTTATTGCAAACGGACTCGGCAAGCAGGCAGCCTCACAGGCCCGCACCAATATGTCGTCGATACGCAAGGCATTGGACGGCAAGTCTGAAGCCGTGCTCGGCGCAAGCTCCACCTGTATGTTTACGATGAGGGACGAATACCCTCACGTCCTCGGCGTGGGCAACGACGGGGTGCGCGACTCTCTGATGCTCGCCGTTGCATTCATAGCCCGCAAGGTGGAGGAAGGCAGCGTCAAGCTTGCATTCAGGCAGGATTATCACAGGAAGATGGCATATCATACAGCCTGCCATATGCAGAAGCTCGGCTGGTCTGTATATTCCATCAAGCTGCTCAGGATGATTCCGGGGCTCGAGCTTGAGGTCCTTGACCAGGAGTGCTGCGGTATCGCGGGAACATTCGGATTCAAGAAAGAGAATTACGATTATTCACAGGCCATAGGTTCCAAACTTTTCAGCTCAATAGCCAAATCAGGTGCAGGAGAGGTTGTGACCGAATGTGAAACCTGCAAGTGGCAGATCGAGATGAGTGCGGGGGTAAAGGTGCTCAACCCTGTTTCCGTACTTGTCGAGGCTCTGGATATGGAAAAAACCAAAGAATTGAACAGCAATGGATAAGCAGCTCAAAGAAAAGTTGTCGCGCATCAGGCACGTCGCACTTGACATGGACGGTACCATATATCTCGGAAATACTCTTTTCCCATATACAATACCTTTTTTGGAAAAACTCGGCAAGCTGGGTATAAGCTATTCCTTCCTGACGAACAATCCGACCAAGTCGCTGGATGACTATGTCGCCAAGCTTCTGCGTCTGGGTGTGCCTTGCCGCCACGACCAGATGTACAGTACAGCGACTGCCGCCATCGACTATCTCAAGGCGCATCGTCCCGAGGTCAAGAGGCTTTTCCTTCTGGGTACACCATCTATGATTTCCCAATTCGAGGAAGCGGGCTTTGTTTCAACCGCAGACGATCCGGATGACGTTCCTGATATGGTTCTGGTGGCATTTGACCCGACTCTGGTGTACGGCAGGCTGTGTCGCGCCGCGTGGTGGGTGTCTCAGGGGCTGCCATATATCGCGACCAACCCGGACTGGGTATGTCCTACTGATGAAAAGACAATTCTTGTCGATTGCGGCAGCCTTACCGCCTGTATCGAGGGCGCAACGGGACGCAAGCCGGACCTTGTCATAGGCAAGCCCAATCCTGACATCCTGCTCTGCGTTGCCGAGAAGCTCGGATTGCAGCCGGACCAGCTCGCAATGGTAGGCGACCGACTCTACACCGATGTCAAGACGGCGCTCAATGCCGGTTCCTGCGGCATACTCGTCCTTTCGGGCGAGACCAGTCTGGAAACCGCGCTTGCTTCAGACGACACCCCGACGCTGATCTGCCGCGACATAGAAGAATTTGGCCAGTATCTCGAACAGGCAGCGGAATGAGCCCCTCTAAGGAACAATTCTCCGAAGCGATAAGGCTCTGGACTGAGTGGAATGCACGAATCAATGTAGTGTCCCGCAAGGATACGGATATGCTGTACGAGCATCACGTGCTGCATTCGCTTGCGATTGCCCGGTATCTTGAACTGACCGGCAGGCTGCCCGGGAGGGGCGAGAGCTTCCTGGACGTGGGCACTGGCGGTGGCTTTCCCGGCATACCTCTGGCGATGCAGTTTCCTCAGGCACGGTTTACCCTTTGCGACTCGGTGGGTAAGAAAATCATAGTCGCAAACGCGCTCGTTGAGGGTCTTGGTCTGCGTAATGCCGTGTGTGTCAATGCGAGAGCCGAGTCTCTGCCGGACAGTTTCGACTGGGTGGTTTCGCGTGCCGTGACTTCTCTGGATAATTTCTATCCCTGGGTAAAAGGAAAATACCGCAAGGGAATCCTCTATCTCAAGGGCGGGGACGTGCAGTCCGAAATTGAGACTTTGTGCCGTAAATTCCGCGTTCCTGAGGCTTCAGTAAAGCTTTGGCCGGTGTCACAATGGCTTGATGATGATTATTTTTCAGAAAAATTTGTAATTGAGATAGGAAAAGATTAACTTTGCAGCCCTTATTCAGATTAATTAAAAACACAAGATAATGAAAAGAACATATCAACCATCCAATCGCAAGCGTGTCAACAAGCACGGCTTCCGCGAGCGTATGAGCACCCCTAACGGACGTCGCGTACTTGCCGCACGTCGTGCTCACGGACGCAAGAAACTTACCGTCTCTTCAGAAGACAGGTATTAGTATTCCCCCTTTCGGGAAACTGAAGAACTGACCAAGAAGTTTTCAGGCTTCACGGTCAGTTTTTTTTTGTGTGCGCTTGATTGGTGTTCATCACTCAATCAGTTGGTTTTATTCCGTGTTTTTACTAATTTTGTAAGTTAAAACAATATGTGGAAATGAGTAATCTGGGTTTTGGATTGCAGCTTATGCTGATCGGTATGCTGACGGTTTTTGTCATTCTGCTGATTGTCATCTTCGGCAGCAGGCTGCTTATTGCTGTGATAAACAGGATTGCACCGGCAGAGCAGGCCCCGGCCAAGGCCTCGTCGGGAGGCGCTTCTGCAGGAAGTGACGTCGATGCGGTCCTGAGGGAAGCCGTTGCTGCACTTACCGGCGGCAGGGGACATATAGTCAAGGTAACTAAATTGTAGAATAAAGAATTGTTGGAAAGATATGAGAGAAGTCAAGTTCAGTCTCGTATTTAGAGATATGTGGCAGAGTGCCGGAAAGTATCAGCCGAGGGTTGACCAGCTGGTAAAAGTTGCCCCGGCGATAATCAGGATGGGTTGTTTCGACAGGGTCGAGACCAACGGAGGTGGTTTTGAGCAGGTCAACCTGCTTTACGGCGAGAACCCTAACCGTTCGGTAAGGGAGTGGACCAAGCCGTTCCGTGAGGCCGGAATCCAGACCCATATGCTTGACCGTGCGCTAAATGCGCTCAGGATGAGCCCTTGCTCGAAGGACCTCAGGCAGCTGTTCTACAAGGTTAAGAAAGCGCAGGGAACGGACATCACCCGTATCTTCTGCGGACTTAACGACGAGCGTAACGTCATTCCGTCAATAGGCTATGCCAAGGAAGCCGGAATGATTGCACAGGCTTCGCTTTGCATAACCCATTCTCCTATACATACCGTCGATTATTATGTAAATCTCGCCAAGAAGTTCATCGAAGCTGGAGCCGACGAGATATGCCTCAAGGATATGGCCGGCATAGGAAGGCCGGTGTCGCTCGGCAAGATCGTTGCCGGAATCAAGGCATACAGGCCTGATATCGTAATCCAGTATCATTCTCACGCCGGTCCGGGATTCTGTATGGCTTCCATACTCGAAGTATGTCAGGCGGGTTGCGATTATGTTGACGTAGGTATGTCTCCTCTTTCCTGGGGAACCGGTCACGCCGATGTGATTGCCGTACAGGAAATGCTCAAGGATGCCGGATTCAAGGTCAAGGAAATCAATATGGAAGCTTATATGGAAGTGCGCACGCAGATCCAGGCAATGCTTGACGATTTTCTTGGCTACTATTGTCCGGACCTCAACCGCGTCAACAACTCCCTGCTTGTCAAGCCGGGTCTGCCGGGTGGTATGATGGGCTCTCTTATGACTGACCTCGAGGACAACCTTGCCCAGCTCAACAAATGGAAGGCAAAGAACGGACAGCCTGCACTCACAACCGACCAGCTGCTCGTAAAGCTCTTTGACGAAGTCGCTTATGTATGGCCGAAAGTGGGTTATCCTACTCTTGTGACTCCTTTCTCCCAGTATGTCAAGAACCTTGCTCTGATGAATGTCATCCAGATGGAAAAGGGCAAGGAGCGCTGGAGTATGATTGGCGACAATATCTGGGATATGATACTCGGAAAGGCGGGCAAGCTTCCGGGCGAAGTCGATCCGGAAATCAAGGCTCTTGCAGCCGCGCAGGGACGCCAGTTCCTTACCAATGACCCGCAGGAGAATTATCCTGACTGCCTGGACCAGTTCCGCAGCAAGATGAAGGAGGCAGGCTGGGATACCGGCGCGGATGAAGAGGAACTCTTCGAATATGCAATGCATCCTACTCAGTATGAAGCATATAAATCCGGAAAGGCCAAGGCTGACTTTGAAGCTGACCTTGCAAAGCGCAAGGCTGCATCTGCTTCGGAACAGGGAACTGCAATGCCTTCTGTAATAACTGTCAACGTAAACGGACAGCTCTACCGTCTAGACGTCGCTTACGGTGATGCTATCCCTGCACAGGGTGCTGCCGCCCAGACGGGCGCTGCCGCGGTTCAGGCTGCTGCAGCCGGATCCGAGGATGTCGCCGCCCCGCTTTCGGGCAAATTCTACCTTACCAAGGAACCCGGTGAACAGCCTCGCAAGGTAGGCGATGCCGTCAAGAGGGGAGAGACGCTCTGCTATATAGAGGCAATGAAGATAAACAATGCGGTATGCGCTGATTTTGACGGCGTTATCACTGAAATTGTAGCCTCTAACGGAGATACCGTCGAGGAGGATGACGTAATAATCAGAATGGCGAGGAAATAGTGTATGAACGGTTTTGCTGACATCTTCCGGAAGCTCTTCGACATGACTGCATTCAGCAATCTTGTCGATGACCCTTCCATCCTGATAATGTATCTGATAGCATTCGGGCTCCTGTATCTCGGAATCGTCAAGAAATACGAACCGCTGCTGCTGGTGCCAATAGCGTTCGGAGTGCTCATCGCCAACTTCCCCGGCGGCGAGATGGGCGTGGTTCAGGCGGACTCTGCCGGTTATGTGACCCTTGCAGACGGAACCAGGGAAATAATCTGGGATATGCCGCTGCACAAGATAGCGCACGAATTTGGCATAATGAACTACCTCTACTATGCGCTCATCAAGTCAGGACTCCTTCCGCCTATCATCTTTATGGGTGTGGGAGCGATGACTGACTTCGGTCCTATGCTGCGCAATCTCAAGCTTGCTATTTTTGGTGCGGCTGCCCAGTTCGGTATCTTTGCCGTGCTCATTATCAGTCTGTTGCTCGGATTTACCCCGCAGGAGGCTGCTTCTCTCGGCATCATCGGAGGCGCCGACGGCCCTACCGCCATCTTTACCACCATCAAGCTTGCCCCGCATCTGCTGGGACCTATTGCTATCGCGGCCTACAGCTATATGGCCCTTGTCCCGGTAATCATTCCTCTTGTCGTCAAGCTTACCTGCAGCGAAAAGGAATTGCTTATCAATATGAAGGAGCAGGACAGGCTCTATCCTGACAAGATGGAGTTCAAGAATATGAGGGTGGTCAAGATAGTGTTCCCTATTGCCGTCACTACCATCGTAGCCCTATTCGTGCCTTCAGCAGTGCCTCTCGTGGGAATGCTTATGTTCGGCAATCTCATCAAGGAAATCGGTGCGGATACCAACAGGCTCTTCCAGACCGCCAGCAACGGACTTATGAATGCTGCCACGATTTTCCTCGGCCTCTGTGTGGGCGCTACGATGACTTCCGAGGCATTCCTCAACTGGACTACGCTCGGAATCGTATTTGGAGGATTCTGCGCTTTTGCGCTCAGCATTGCCAGCGGTATCTTTATGGTAAAGATATGGAACCTCTTTGCAAAAAAGAAGATCAATCCTCTTGTCGGCGCCACCGGACTTTCCGCAGTGCCTATGGCAAGCCGTGTCTGCAACGGTATCAGTACCAAATATGATCCGAAGAACCACGTGCTCAACTATTGCATGGCATCCAATATCGCGGGCGTAATCGGCTCTGCGGTCGCTGCCGGCGTGCTGATTTCGTTCCTCGGATAAGGCATAGTTTGAGTGTATGGCTGCAGAAAATGATTTTTCCAGATTGGAGCTCAGCCTCCCTGCGTGCAGAAGCAACTACCGCTATTTCAGGTCCCTGCTCAAGCCTTCGACTAAGCTGCTGGTGCTTGTCAAGGCAAATGCATACGGACACGGCGCGGTAGAATTCGCTTCTATGATGCAGGCGGAAGGTGCTGACTATCTGGCCGTTGCGCTGCCGCTGGAAGGTGTGGAGCTGCGTAGGTCGGGTATCTCGCTGCCCATACTCGTACTTACTGCCGGAACGGACTTTTTTCCGCAGATCATCGAGAACAGGCTCGAACCCGGCATTCCGAATATGGACACTCTCGTTGCGTTGTGCAATGAATTGAAACAAAGGGGGATAGAAGGGTTTCCAATACATATCAAGCTTGACAGCGGAATGCACCGCCTGGGCTTTATGAGCTCCGAACTGGACGAGTTGAAAGCCTTTCTTGCAGGATGCCGCCAGGTCAGGGTCGTTTCGCTCTACTCGCATCTTGCGGCATCCGAGGACCCGGAACAGGACGAATTTACCCTTGGGCAGATAGAATTGTTCGAAAGGAATGCAGAGAGCGTTTGCAGCGTACTGCCTTACAGGCCAATGCTTCACGTGCTCAACTCTGCGGGTATAGAGCGTTTCCCTCAGTATCAGCACGATATGGTGCGTCTGGGGATTGGAATTTACGGTATAAGCGCGCTCCCGGGAAAGAAGCTTCAGCCGGTTGCGAGCTTTAAGGTCAAGATACTGCAGATCAAGCATCTGCTGCCTTCAGACGGTACCATTGGCTACGGCCGTTATGGAAAAGTCGGGCCTCAGGGGGCGACCATAGCGACTATACCTGCAGGCTATGCTGACGGAATTGACAGGCATCTGGGCAGGGGAGCAGCAAGCTTCAGCGTTAACGGGCACAGGGCGCCGACCATCGGCAATATATGTATGGATATGTGTATGCTTGACGTGACCGGGATAGACTGCAAGGTGGGCGATACCGTGGTGATTTTCGGAAAGGATCCGGAAATAGGTGAGCTGGCTGATATCCTGGGTACCATACCGTACGAAATCCTGACTTCGGTTCCGCGCCGTATCGAAAGGGTGATTGTACGCAGATAAGTGAATCAAAACAACACTGAAACTATATGAAAAAAATTCTGACACTTGCGTTGTCGCTGATCAGCGTCGCAGCGGCCGCGCAGCAGACGGGGGGAATCACTCCTGAAATGCTTGGCCGCATCAGCGGCGCCTATGCGGGAGACGCGCACGACAAGGCAATACGCAATGCCTTGAATACCACGGATATAAATGTACTTGCTACAAATGCGGACAAGATCGCTATGCCCGAAACGTCATTCAGCGACCGCGTCGTAACCAAGGGTATTACCAATCAGAAGAAAAGCGGAAGGTGCTGGCTGTTCACCGGACTCAATGTGCTCAGGGCTGCTGCAATCCAGAAATATGACCTTGGAGACTTCCAGTTCTCTCAAAGCTACTGCTTCTTCTATGACCAGCTCGAAAAGGCCAATCTTTTCCTCCAGGCTGTGATAGATACCAGAGAAAAGCCTATGTCTGACCGTGAGGTTGACTGGCTTTTCAGCAATCCGATAGGCGACGGAGGTACATTCACCGGTGTCGCAAACCTTGTCACCAAGTATGGACTTGTCCCTGCAGACGTGATGCCGGAAAGCTATATTGCCAACAGTACCAGCCAGATGAGCGCCCAACTTCGTACCTTGCTCAGACAGGACGGCCTTAAACTGCGCGAGACACCTTCAGGCGTGAAGAAAAAGGATATGGGGGCCTATCTCCAGGGGCTCAAGGAGGAGATGCTCGGAGAGGTTTACCGCATACTCGCCCTGTGCCTTGGCGAACCGCCTGCATACTTCGAGTGGCAGGGCAAGACCGTGACTCCGCTTCAGTTCTATCAGGAGCTGCTCGGTTACGACCTTGAGCACGGCTATGTGATGCTGATGAACGATCCTTCGCGCGAATATGGAAAGGTTTACGAGATCCGGTATGACAGGCATCTATATGACGGCCAGAACTGGCTCTATGTCAATCTCCCGATAGAGCGCATCAAGGAAATGGCCATTGCCTCCATCAAGGACAACGTGGCAATGTACTTCAGCTGCGATGTCGCAAAGCAGCTCAACCGCCCGAAGGGAGTGTGTGACCTTGAAAATTATGATTACGAGTCTCTGCTCGGAGTCAAGTTCACTATGGACAAGAAACAGCGCATCCTGACTCACGCCAGCGGATCTTCCCATGCCATGACACTTGTGGGAGTCAATCTTGAGGACGGTGTGCCTGACAGGTGGCTCGTGGAAAACAGCTGGGGTGACACTGGTTACAAAGGTCACATCATAATGACTGACGACTGGTTCAACGAGTATATGTTCCGCCTCGTAGTGGAACGCAAGTACGTTCCGGAAGACGTGCTCAAGATGCTTGAACAGACTCCTGTACAGCTTCCGGCCTGGGATCCTATGTTTTTAAATGAAGAATAGATATGGCACAAGACAAAGCAACACTCAGAAAGTACAACTACTGGCAGTGGCGAACCCTCATCATCCTGATGCTGGGATATGCCCTTTTCTACTTTGTACGCAAGAACTTCAGCATCGTAATGCCTGCGCTCGAGTCTGAACTCGGCCTCAGCAAGACCCAGCTGGGTATCTTCCTCACACTTAACGGAGTGATTTACGGCGTATCACGCTTCTTCAACGGATTCCTCTCCGACAGGCTCAAGCGCAAGAGAGTCTTTATGGCTGCCGGTCTGTTCCTTTCGGCCGTTGTCAACCTCGTCATAGGATTCCTTCCTCAGATGAACGGACTGATGGGCATACTTGACGCCGAGGGCAAGGTGACTATGTTTGCAGTTTATTTCATCGGTACACTGCTTCTTTTCAACGGAGTGTTCCAGGGAATGGGCTTCCCTCCTTGCTCTGCCCTGCTCGTAAACTGGGTCAAACCTTCCGAACTCGCCACAAAACAGGCTATCTGGAATACCTCTCACTCTCTCGGAGCAGGTCTTCTTGGACTTATGATTGCAGGCATACTCAATGCATTCGGCAATGCAGCTTGGCAGTGGTGCTTCTGGATTCCGGCAATTCTTGCCATTATGGGAGCTGCCCTCCTTCTGCTGGGACTCAAGGATGACCCTTCTGATGTGGGACTGCCAAGCGTCGTGACCCTCGACACCGCTACCAAGGATGCGAGGGACGACTCCAAAGAAAGTCCTGAGTTCAAGAAAAAGGCTTACAAGCTCTGTGTAAAGCACCTTGTGTTCGGAAGCCCGACTATGTGGTGCATAGCGGTCTGCACCTTCTGCGTATATGTCGTCCGATTCACCGTGCTTGACTGGGGCTCCAGCATTCTTACCCAGTACAAGGGTATGGATCTTGGCCTTGCTGCCACCGTAGTCGGTCTCACCGAGGTCGTGGGCGGCATACTCGGCGTGCTTCTCGCTGGATGGATGACAGACCATCTGTTCAAAGGCAAGGCACATCATACCGGACTGCTTTTCACGGCCATCGCAACCCTTTTCCTCTTCCTGTTCTGGAAGGCTCCTAAGGACAATACCATACTCAATATCATTTATATAGTCCTGATTTCCTTCTTTATCTACGGACCTCAGGGACTTGTGGGCATCGCAGCTTCCAACCAGGCCACCAAGCGTGCCGCAGCCAGTGCCAACGGCTTTGTAGGAATGTTCGGCTACCTTTCCCCTATAGTCTCAGGTACCCTCTTCGGCTTCCTTGCACAGCACTACGGCTGGGACTCAGTCTTTGAAGCGGGAATCATTTTCGGAATAGTGGGAACCATAGTATGGGCCCTGATATGGAAAGCCCCGGCCAATGGCTATGCAAAGGCCGAGGAACTTCTCAAGCAGCTTGACGAGGAGTAATCCTATTCCACTTCGACTACCTTGTCCGCAGGTACATACCAAACCACACCGGACACGTTCTTATAACCCATCAGGCGATAGAGCTGAATATAACGCTCTACCTGCCTGATGTATTTTTCTGACTCCTCTTCTCCGAACTTGTAGTCGATTACTATGGTCTTACCGCCGGTCATCACTACTCGGTCAGGCCGGTTCTCACGCCCTCCAAGGTCAATGACCGAGGCCTCGTTGCGACCCCGAACGAACCACTGCGGATGTGCACTGATGCGTGCAGAAAGCATTTCGAGCACATCCTTTCCCATTTCATCGTCCAGCATCCCGTCCGAAACCACTGCCTTTACCGCAGGCTCCAGAGTGTCCGGCGTCTGAACCAAGGACAGGATTTTGTGCAGGACAATTCCTCTGATCCTGCCCGATGCCCTGACACCAGTGCTCGAGTCTGGTCCGAAGAATTGTAACGCATCGGAGGAAGTCCTGAGTTTCCTGCCCCTTCCCGAGTTGGAAAAACAGCCCCTGACACCGTTGAAAGAGCTTGTTTTGCGCTCCAGCGTGCTGAAGTCATAAGGCTCGCCGCTTATCCATTCGTCGGCGTTGACAAAGGTGTAAAGCAACTGTGATACATCCTTCCAGTCATCCTTGTATCGGCCTTCCATTACGGCCTGCGCAGGGGTCTTGGCAATTATGTGCATTTCATTGACTGCCCTGGTAAAAGCCACGTAGGCAAGGTTGATTCCGTCTATCGTCCTCTGGCTCATCTCCTGTTCGTAGCTCTCCCTGAATCGGCTGCCTTTCAAGACTTTATCATATTTTACGGGATACAGGCCACCGTGATTCCTGAAAGCCCCCGTCTTTGCATCGAGATATGCCCACTGCACGCTTCCGCTTTTGCCGGTAAGAGAAATCTTGTCGGCGTAAGGAATGATTACAAAAGGGAATTCCAGCCCCTTGGACTTGTGTATGGTCATTATCCTCACGGCATCCTGACTTTGCGGCGACTCTATCATACGAGGCTTTTCCTTCCAGAATGCAAGAAATTCCGGGAGCTTGTTGCCGTTTGTCGCACACCAGTCCTGAAGCTGGTCCATAAACGCCTCGACATACACTATGTGCTTTTCAAACAGCTTTTCATCCTGTTCCTTTATCTTCCCGAGCAGCAGGTCGCAAAGGTCAACGAGCGAATGGTAGGTGTCCGGAACGTCGATGCCCGTTTTTTTTAGTACATAGGCGCTGGTGCTGTTCTGCGGGTTGGCTATGCATCCCAAAAGAGAAATGAGCCTGATGACCACAGATGAAGTGCTCATACAGAGAGAGTCGTCCGATATCACGGGGATGCCGTTTTCTATAAGAATTGCGGCGAGGGACGAGCCGTCAGAATTGTTCCTGGTCAGGATGGTTATGTCGCTGAAGCGGGCTCCTCTCGAAACGGCGTCCTGCACCGAAGAGAGCACGGCATTGCCCTGCTGGTCGTTGTCGGTAAACGAGACCCTCACGCAACCTTCCTGAGACTCCAGATGCCTGACCTTCTGCTGCAGTCCTTCGTATATCGAAGACGTGCCGGTCTTGCCAGATACAAATTCGAAGAACCTGTTGTTGAACCCGACTACCTTTTTGAGACTGCGCCAGTTGGAGTCCATTGTCTCGCAGACGGCTGCCGGGAACTGCCTCTGGACCTCCTTGCCGAGCAGGGTCCAGTCGGAGTCGCGGAAACGGTAGATGCTCTGCTTGACGTCGCCTACGATGAGGTTGCTGCCGCCCTTGGACTCGCTTTCCCGCAGCAGCGGAAGGAAGTTGGCCCACTGCACGGCCGAGGTGTCCTGGAATTCGTCCAGCAGGAAGTCATTGTACCTGACGCCGAGTTTTTCGTATATGAATGGGGCGTCGGTGTTGTCTATGATGCTTTTGAGTATGTCTGCGGAGTCATCCAGCGACAGGACGTTCTTTTCCGTGAGCAGCTCGTTGTAGTTTTTCAGAATCTCTCCGTACAGGCCGAGACTGTAGATGTTTGACCTTATGACTGAAGCAGTTATGTAATCCTCGCTCCCGTTGGTGACAAGTGAGACGAGTCCTGCGCAATCAGGACAGTTCATTACGCTCGCGGACAGGTCAGGCATCCTTTCGCCGTTTGAGAGTTTCTTTATTATGGAGTTGAGACTGCGCTTCACGGTGCCGTTGCTTACAGTCTCGATAGCGTTGTTTGCAGCCGCAAGACAATCAGCTTCAAATGTCTTGACTATGCTTGTGCAAAGATCGCGCAGTGTCTTGAGACTTGCGCGGTCAAATGTTGCCTTGTCGTCGAATTTGTGTTCTTCCTTGAGCCTGCGGAACTGCTCGCTTTTGACCAGACGGCCGGTTTCCTCGAGACTCTCGTCAATCTTGAACTTGCTTCCATCGGCAAGAGACTCCATCATTCGCTCGCGTATCCACTCCTTGAGATCCTTGTCCTGAGGCGTGATGCCGTCAAGCACCCTTTCGTATGCTTCGGTGATGAGCGAATCCTTGTCCAGCTCCACCTGATAAGCTGCGAACTGTCCAATCTCGTTTGAGAATGCCTTGAGAGCCTGCTGGAAGAATCGGTCTATGGTGCTGATACTGAATGCACTGTAGTCGTGAAGCATATTGACCAGCATTTTCCTTGCCTTCTCGTTGCCCTTGGCTTCAGCGGCGAGTTCCCTGAGTATCCTCTCCTTCATCTCGTCCGTTGCCTTGTTGGTAAACGTGACGGCAAGAATGTGCCTGTACGCGTAACTGTCATTGGATGCGAGCAGGTTGTTCAGATATGTATGTGCCAGCGTGTAGGTCTTTCCCGAGCCGGCCGATGCCTTCAGAATCTTCATAATACTATAGTTTGCAGATGTCGGTAAACGGGCAATATTCGCAGTTTTTGGCTACTTCAGTGCGGGTCCAGTTCCTGTCCGTGTCGCTTATTTCGTCCAAAATCCCTTCCAGGATCTTGTCCATGCCTTCTATGAACGGCTTGCAGACCTCCACCGCTTCCACCTTGCCGGTAAACATGCCGTTGCATTGGTATATGGAGTTGTAGAGTATCTTCCCGGCAAAGCGCCCGTCCTCTAACAGCAGTTTGTCATAGATATATACCTGAAAGGCAACCTTGCGGCGTTTGCTGTCGTCCGGATTGGTGACGGCAGCAAGCACTTCCTCGTAATTGCCGTCGTCAATTTCCAGGTCAAGCTTGTCAACCTTGCCGGTCTTGTAGTCCGACACCCTGACACTTCCTTCAGAAAGGCTGTCAAGTCTGTCCAGTGTGCCTTTGAACCTGAATCCGTGGAACTGCATGTGCAGCTTGGTTTCAAGTCCAAGCAAAGTGATTTTTCCGTCTCCTACCAGCTCGATGTCGCGGTCCAGGGTCTTGAATACGTATTCGCAAATCATATCTTCAAATATGATGTTGCGTCCGCTTATCTCTACGCTCCGGAGCTCTTCCAGGATGAAGTGCTCGACTATCTTGCGTATCTTGTCCCTGTCTTTCCTGATACGGGACAATTCCGCTGCGTCCAGCTCCCTGTACCCGTCGTAGAGCTTCTGCATCGTCTTGTGGAACACGTTTCCGATAATCCTGGCATCCATTGTCTCGCTGACCTCCTCATCCTCGGAAAGCCCCTTGACGGTCTGGAAGTAGAATTTTGCAGGACAGCTCAGATATGCGGAAAGGGCCGTTGCCGAAAGCTCCTTACCCCTGATGACCTCGAGATCTTCCCCGGTCTTTATGATTGTTCCCGGCTGCGATTCCCCAATGTCGAGGGTCAGGGCATACTCATCCATCTTTATGCCGAAATGCATCTTCAGCTGCTTGATATAACGGCTTTCCTCACCGCCCCTGATGCCTGAGTGCCGCGAATCGTACACCATCCACACATTCTCAGCCCTCTGTATGAGCCTGTAGAAGTAATATGCCCATACGGCATCCTGATACTCGTATGTCGGGAGCTCAAATCCCTTCCTGAGCTCTGCGGGTATGAATGAAGAACTTACGCTCTTCCTTGGGAACATGCCCTCGTTGCAGCTCAGTATGATGACGTTGCGGAAGTCCAACGCCCTCGTCTCCAGCGGGCCCATAACCTGCAGCCCGTTGAGCGGCTCGCCTTCGAAAGGCACCGAAATCCCCGCCAGCAGCCCCGCCAGCACCCGGAACCAGCACTGTGCGCTGACCTCCAGCCTGCACGCGCCGAGACGTCCTATGGTCTTAAAGAATTCTTTACAGAAGTCAAGCTCCATTTCCATATCGGGGCACTCGTCCGCCTTGACCAGTTCAGCGACCCTTCCCGCAATTGCAGCGACAAGCTCGCTTTCGTATTTTTCAAGAGCTTGAGTAACTGTGGCATCGGAGAGTCCCGGGTCTGTGACTACCGGCTGGAAAAGCAGTTCGCAAATGCTGTCTCCCCTGAGTTCTTCTTCCGGGATGTAGTATTTCTTTCCGTTTCTGACCTTTTCCGCGATTTTTTTGCCGTCATCGCTTAAAGCCTTGTTGACCAAAGGGTTGGAAAGCAGGGACCATACGCTCTTGTGATGGAAATACCATTTGCCTTCCCTGTTTCGAAGGTGCATCTGGAGCAGGGAGATATCGTTTGCAAGGTCCCACAAGGCGCTGCCTTTTATCGGATAACCCATGGTTACGTTGAGAGAAGAGACGCTTTCGGGAACAGAATTGAGCACAGGGAGCAGGAGGGTTTCATCTGCAAGCACGACCGCAGTCTCTATCCCTGCATTACCGTCCTTTATTCCCAACCTCTCGATAAGGTCGGGAAGCTGTTTTGCCTGTCCTGTCGCCGAGGCTACGCTGAGCGTGCTGAAGCGGGTTCTGGAGTCAGGACGGGTAAGCTCAAAATCCTGAGGAAACTGCTCGACGTTCCTGCTCATAAAGAACGAAGACTTGTTGTCAGGGTCCTTTATCATATCGCTGCACCAGTCCCAGCAGAAGCGTGCGATACCGGCATTGCGCATCTTGCGCATCAGCTTTTTTTCACATTCGTTAAGTGCGTTGAGGCCAACGAAAACGAACTGAGCTGTTTCCGGAAAGGCTTCTTTGAGTATATCCACAACAGATTCTGTATCAAGCCTTTCCGCGAGTTTTCTATATACCTTGCCCTCGTACGAGAGTTTCTTTTTGTCAAGCACGCTGCCAAAATTCCTGTAGAGCGGAAGCAGAAGGTTCCATATACGGTAGAACTTTGCCTTCGGAACCTCTCCCTGAGTGTCCTTGTCGTTGCGGAAATGTCCGATGAGCCTTTCTATCGCTTCTCTCTGAGTGTCGGTCAGGTATTCCATCCCGTCCTGCATCTTCTTGAACTCGGCGATGTTGGTGAATATCTTTGCCGGGTCGGCGAGGTACTTGTCCACATCGTCGAAGTCTCCGAGCAGTATGTCTCCCCAGAAGATAAAGTCGTCCAGACTCTCCGCTTTCTGGTTCAAAGCCTTGTACTGCCCGTAAAGCTCGACCAGCAATCTGGTGCGGTCCGTCTGAGAACTTTTGGTTGCCCGGTAAAAAAAGTCATTGATAGTCAATGCTTCAGGTGCGAGGATAGGCACAGTGCCCTTGCTGGCTGTTTCTTCCCCGAGATACTTGAGGAAAAAGGCCCTGGACCTGCGGTTAGGAAAGATGAAGCAGATATGCTCCACATCTCCTTCTGCAAAGTAATGTGAAGCAACTTCTTTGAGAAAAGGTATCATAGTGTTATCTGTTGTCCGGAATGTCGATGCGGTATTCCTTGTTGTTCTTGTTAGTCAGTTTGTCATCCCGCAACCAGAGGTTGGCGGCCTTGAGTTTTGCATAGGTGGTGCCGTTCTGCTCCGCAAAGTCCACCAGACTTTCCACAGGTCCGGTGACCGTAATCGTGCGCAGTGGAGCGATGTAAGGATATCTCTCAGCTTCAGGAACATAGAATCCGAAAGACTCAGGGTCTTCAAAAAACATCTTGGCTGCAAGTATCCTGAACATATACCTTGAAGTTTCTTCCACCAGCCAGAGGTCAAGGGCGTTTTTCTGGTGTTGTTTTTCCAGTTTAGCACTGATTCCGTTCTGCCCTCCGTTATAGCTTGCCGCCGCGGTCATCCAGTTTCCGTATTTTTCATAGGCTTTTTTCAGGAAACGGCAAGCTGCCCTGGTTTCTTTTTCTATATGGTAGCGTTCATCCACACCGTCCCTGACTTCAAGCCCGTATTCGCGAGCTGTCGATGTCATAAACTGCCACAATCCGGCGGCACCTGCGCCTGAGAGAGCCTTGGGATTGAGGTTGCTTTCTATCGCCATAAGGTATTTCAGGTCATCAGGAATGCCCATCTCCCTGAGTATTGGCTCGACCATTGGGAAGTAGCGGGACGAACGCTTGAGCATCAGGGTTGAGTTGGTATGCATATAAGTAAATGTCACTAGCTCCCTGTCCATCCTTTCGTACATGTTCATGTCGTCAAATCTGATGGTCTCGCCGGCAAATACAATGCTGTCCGGCACCTTTGGCGGAGCCGCTTCAAGAGACGCTGCCAACCCGGCAAGGAAGGCGGCGCAGATGCAGATTCTCTTCAGTATGCTCATCTCAGGTCGTTGACTATCCAAATTGCCGGATCCAGCGCTCCGGTATCAAACGTAAAGCGGCTCATATCATCCCCGGGTTCACTTATCCTGATATTTTGCAGGCTCACTTCTACGGTGCTTCCGTCCCGTTTGACAACGCCCTTCAGCGAGTCCTTGCCGGAGCTGTAATTGACTATGTCCTTGAGGTATCCGCGGATTATGTTGCCCGCCTCTTCTCCTGGAGCCACATTTTCTATATATACTTCCTTTGCATTTTCATCAACCGTCCATCTGGTTGTTCCGTTACAGCAGACGGTCAGACCGTTGCCGCTTGTGCGGAATGCCTCTCCCTGGATGACGGCGTTGCCGCTGCCGTTTACCGGCAGTTCTCCCTTGATGGTGAAACTGTAGTCAAGGCACACGCAGTAATCCCTGCATTTTTCAAGCAGGGCTTGCGGACTGGTCTGAGCCGCGGCAAGATGACAGAGAGCCACGGCGGCGATGATGCAGGTCAATTTTTTCATATTCCAAGTTTGTCAAGAATCTGCTGCAAGGTATCAAGGTCGCCAACCAGTATCTGTCTAGGCTTGGAACCATCCTGAGGCCCGACTATCCCGGCCTTTTCCAGCTGGTCCATAACCCTTCCTGCCTTGGCATAGCCCATTCCGAGCCTGCGCTGGAGGTCCGAGGTGGAACCTCGCTGGGTCGTCACGACAAGTCTTGCAGCTTCTTCGAATCTCGCATCAATCGTGCCGATTTCGCCGCTTCCGCCACCTGACTCCGTTTCTTCGTTCTCCTCGATTGAAGGAAGATAGTACGGCGTAGAGTAGCATCTGCCGAATCCTTCCTGACTTCCTACAAAATCGTTGACCTTTTCTATCTCCTCAGGACTGATATATGCGCACTGTATGCGTTCCATATCGATTCCGGTGGACAGCAGCATATCTCCGCGTCCGATAAGCTTTTCGGCTCCCGGATTGTCCAATATTGTCATCGAGTCGGTCCTGGAAGCCACCCTGAACGCGATTCTCATAGGGAAGTTGCTCTTGATCAGTCCGCTGATCACATCAACGGAAGGTCTCTGGGTTGCCAGAATGACGTGCAGGCCGGCGGCACGGCCCTTTTGAGCAAGCCTGATGATGGAGTTTGTTATGCTCCTGCTTGCTGCCCTTGCTTCGGGGCTCGCTCCCGTGGACATGGTCAGGTCGGCGTATTCGTCAACAATGGTAACGATGTAAGGGAGAAACCTGTGTCCGTTGTTCGGATTGAGCTTGCGGTTCCTGAATTTCTCGTTATAGCTCTTTATGTTGCTGACTCCGGACTTGGCGATGAGCTCGTAACGCTCGTCCATCTCTATGCACAGTGACCTGAGTACCCTTTCGGCGTCCGGTGCCTTCTTGACTATGGCCTTGTTCTTTTCGTCCTCGTCATCCGTCGCATCAGGCATCACGGCCAGATAATGGTGCAGGAGGTTTGAGTAGGATGCAAACTCGACGCTCTTCGGGTCAACGAACACGAACTTGAGCTCCGAAGGATGCTTGCTGTAAAGCAGCGAGTTGATGATGACGTTAAGACCCACGGACTTGCCCTGCTTGGTCGCACCTGCGATGAGCAGATGCGGGGCGTCGGCAAGGTCAAACACCTTGACTTCCTGGGTGATGGTATATCCAATCGCTACCGGAAGTTCGGCCTTGCTCTCGCGAAAATTCCTGTCGTTGAGCAGGGACTTGAGTGACACTATCGAAGACTTGTCGTTGGCTACCTCGATGCCCACGGAGTCGCTGAGAGTCACCACTCGCACACCCTTGGCGGCAAGCGAAATGCCTATGTCGTCCTGCAGCCTCTTAATCTGGGCTATCTGGACACCGGGGGCTGGATAAACCTTGTAGAGCGTGACGGTAGGACCCATAATTGCCGTTACGTCAACTATATCTATCTTATAGTTCTTGAGTGTCGTCCTGATCTTGTTGTTGTTCCTCGAAAGTTCCTCGCTGCTTACCTCCACCTTGCCGCTGTTGTGCATTTCAAGCAGGTCGAGGGAAGGCATCTGGTAGCGCTGCAGACCACCGAACTGAGCGTCAAGCTTGTTGTCAATAGGCGGCAGGTCGCGGGTGACCTCCTGCGAAAGGTTGCCCGGAACGATCACTTCGCAGCCGAAAACTTCCTGACCGGCAGTGTCTCCGCCCTCGCCCGGAACGCCCTCTTCCTGAGTATTTGCGGGGTCGAATTGTTCCTTAATCTCGGCTCCTGTACCGGTAAACTGCTGCAGGTCAGTATGCTGGCTGGCGGCAGCATCCCGGGCAGCATCCCGGACAGCATCTTCTGCAGCATCTTTTGTATCGCCCCCGTTTATGTCTCCGATAGCGTCCCCGGCAGCCTCACCGACCCGGCTGTCAACTGTCCCGAACCCGCTGTCCTCGTCTTCAGTGGCGGCGCCGCCGTTTATGGAGTCGCCCCTCTCGGCACGAATCCGGGCCCTGCGTTCCTCTGGTTCCTTGCTCTTTTTCGTTCCCAGCCGTGCAATCCATCTGTCAAAGGCCTTTGAACAGAAAAACAGCCAGCACAGTGTAATCACCAATATGAAGAGAAGGGTGGGAACCATTCCGAAACGCGTTGAGCACCAATCGCTTATCAATGCGCCTATATTGCCGCCCAGACCTCCTCCGAAGGCATTGTCAAGCCCTATGAGAGACCCGATGTATGCAAGAAGGAGCGAGGTGACAAACGCCCCGCTGACTGAAAGGATACAGATGCGCAGTACGGAACCCTTGCACTTATCGGCAACCAGTCTTGCCGAAAAGACAAACAGTATGAGTATCAGAGCATAGGCTCCGAGACCGAAGAGGTCGCAAATGAGGAATTTGCCTATGCGGGCGCCGAAAGAACCGGCGCTGTTGCCCACTTCCTCACCCAGCGCTTGCGCCCCGGCCTCGCTGATGACGCTGAAGTCCCTTTTCCAGTTGAACAGATATGAACTTGCAGCGAAAAGAAGGAATATGCCGCAAACGGCAAGGGCGATGCCCGCAATTCTTACGGCCGCCCTGCGTTCCTCATCATCCCAGCTTTCCCAGAATCTGAGTACGGGAATGTTCCTTATTTTTTCTTTCCGCTTCTGTTCCATCCGTTCTTGCGGTTGTTTCTGCCTTTGCCCTGCTGTCCTCCATTGATGCCTACAGATGGCCTGCTGAACGATGCGTCAGATGCTATCTTGTTGAGCATCAATCCTTCAGGAACCTTGAGCCTGTAGTCGGACAACTTCTCTATGTCGCTGAATATGGTTTCGTCAGCCACGCTGTCCTTATTCCATATTAGATACTGCTGACGCATGTAAATCGCCAGCGAGCGTATGGTTTCCGTCTTGATTTCGTCATCCGGCTGCTCGCACAGCAGGTTGATGATCTTTTCGATGTTGCGTCCGTAATGTGTTGCCCTGATGCGCTCTCCCTTCATTGGAACTGGTGCCGGTCTGGCGTCGAAACGGTCCTCGCGAGGAACCGGATAGGGCGAATCGACGTCGAGAGTGTATCCCGAGATGATGTGCAGGTGGTCCCACAGCTTCTGTTCGTAATTGTCCTGGTTGTGCACCTGGGGATTGAGCAGTTCCATAACCTTGACAACCGCAGCTGCCTGCCTGCTTCTCTCGTCCCTGTCTTCAATCTCGGACAGCTTCTCCACCATCTTGAGGATGTTGCGTCCGTACTCCGGCATTGCGAGTTTCTCCCGCTCCGTATTGTATTCGAGTTTAATCGTTGTTCCGCTTTCTTCCATATGATACCTATATTTCAAAATACAAAGATAATCATTATTTTTGTACTCTATGAATCAAAAGTCGCTTCATACTGTCAGAAAATTCAAGGTTGCGGGACATCTGTTTTCCCTTGCCCTTCCGGCCTGCGAGGAACTGTGGAAAGAACTTTCACAGTATGATCCTTTCGAGGTGGAAGATGCTGACAATGAACTCTTTACGCTTAGTGTGACGGAAGATTTGCAGTGGAATCCAAATGATGTCCTTTACGACGTGGAACCCGAACCCGGACAGACGGTGATAAAGGTTTATTCCTGTCCTGACGGTCTTTTGGTGGAGATGTCTCCCGAAAGACGAATAGCCGCCGTCGCCCGTCTATGGACCGACTCCTCATTCAGAACCGCCCGTCTCCGGATGGAGCCCGGCATATCGGCACGCTCGGCCATATTTGCCATAAACAACTCGCTGATGCTTCTTTATGCCTTTGCCACCGCCCCATTCGGAACGCTTGAGATGCACGCCTCCGTCATACTCAAGGACTCGAGGGCTTATTTTTTCCTCGGCAAGAGCGGCACTGGAAAAAGCACTCACAGCCGCTTGTGGCTGCAGAACATACCGGGCAGTGAACTGATGAACGACGACAATCCTGTGGTGCGCATTATGCCTGACGGAACCCTTCGCGCATTCGGCAGCCCCTGGAGCGGCAAAACTCCATGTTACCGCAACGTCGAGGCCCCCGTAGGCGCATTTGTTTCGCTGACGCAAGCCCCGCGCAATGCAATCTCCCGCCTGAGCCTCGCCGGCAGCTATGCGGTGCTATATGCATCTTCTTCCGGTCTGCGGCGCATCAGGAAGATGGCGGACGGACTGCACGAAACTCTCGCTGCAGCAGCTACTTCCGTTCCTTGCTACTCGCTCGAATGTCTGCCCGATGCCGATGCCGCCCTGCTGTGCTTTTCGACCGTCTCCAAATACGAATGACAGATGGAAGCAAAAGTAACCAGGCGCAGCGTCCCCAATGCAGATCTTCTCGAGTATGTCCGTGAGCTTGTAGCATCCGGCAAGACGGTCGAGATTCCCGCCAGGGGAAACAGTATGCTCCCGTCCATACGCGACGGCAGGGATAGCATCGAACTTGTCGCACCCGATCACCCCGCCCCCGGCAGCATCGCCCTCTGCCTGCTGCCCTCCGGCAACTATGTGCTCCACCGCATCGTCAGCATAGACAAGCGAAGGGTGGTCCTCCACGGCGACGGCAACCTTGTAGGGGACGAATTGTGCCGTCCCTCCGACATTCTTGCGCTTGCAGTCGCAATCGTCCGCCCGTCGGGAAAGAGAATAAGCTGCAGCGACCCCTCATACAACAGAAAAATCCGCCTCTGGCTTTCTGCCCCATATTTCGTGCGGCGCGTGTGCCTGGGCATATTGAGAAGAATATTATGACAACTTTGGAAGGTTTGGTACTCAGGCCGCTGGGTAGAGAATTTGTCCTCATAGCGGAGGATGCGGTCAAAATCAATTTCAGGAAAATCATCTCCCTGAACGAGTCTGCCGCTTTTTTGTGGCAGAACATCTGCGGTACTCAGTTCGAGCTTGAAACGCTCAAGCAGCTCCTTGTATCCCACTACGGGATTGATGAGCAGCTTGCCGAGAGAGATGCGCGCCAGATACTTGACAAATGGATAGAGGTAGGCATAGTAGTACGCTGATCAGGCCTTTCCGGGAATGTCTCGGTGAGCTTGGCGTGCAGCTGCGGCCCATACGCTGGAGCATAGTCCTGCGCGTGCTGCTGGGAGTCGTAGAGGTTGGTGCCTCGCTTTGCGTGGTCTGGCTGTCCAAACAGCTGGTCGATACCGTCAGTTCACCGGCCGGAGACCCTGTGTTTCCGGTAGTTATGGCACTTGCAGGGGTTATGTTGGTGCAGATTCTGTGCAGCGTGTCTTCCCGCTATCTTGAAGGCCGCTCTGCCGTGATTGCCTCCAACAGCACCCGTACCCGTCTATTCGGAAACGTTATGGAGTCAGCCTGGAAGGGCTCTGACCGTATGCACAGCGGCGACTCGGTCAGCAGGATTCAGGAGGATGTCAGAGTATGTTCCGACTTTGTGAGCTCCACTTTTCCATCGTCAGCCGTAACCATTGTCCAACTTATAGGCGCAGCTGCGTTTCTGCTTGTGCTTCAACCTGATATGGCCTGGATACTGCTTCTGGTGACCCCTGTTGCAGTGGTCGCAAGCCGTCTGTTCTTCCGCCGTATGCGTTCGCTCTCCATAGAAATAAGGGAAACGGAAGCCGGTGTGCAACAGCTCGTTCAGGAAAACATACAGCACCGCGTTCTGGTCAAGATGCTTGGCAACAATTCCGAGGTGCTGGAAAAACTCGGAATCCTGCAGCGCGATGTCCTTGACAAGACCGTACTGCGTCTCAATTACAGCACCGTTTCCCGCCTGCTGATGCATCTGGGCTTTACCGGAGGATATCTTTTCGTGTTTGTCTGGGGTGCCCTGGGCATACGCTCCGGAGCCGTTACTTACGGTATGCTGGTTGCATTTCTCCAGCTCGTGGGTCAGGTTCAGCGCCCCGTTGCGGAACTGGCAAGGCAGATTCCATCGTTCATCAGGTCCCTCTCGTCCGCAGACCGCCTGCTCGACCTCGAAGTCCTTCAGCGCGAAGACAGGTCCGACCCCGTCCTGATTCCCGGTGCTCCCGGCATCAGGGTCGAGGATGTCAGCTTTAGCTATCCGGGCGCGGAAACTCCTGTCCTTCAATCCTTTTCGTGTCAATTCCTTCCCGGTACGATGACCGTTGTCCTCGGTCCTACCGGAGTAGGCAAGTCCACGCTCATACGCCTGGTAATGGCGCTGTTCCAACCCGATTCCGGTTCGGTCACTCTCTTCGACCCTATGTCCGGGAAGCAATACCCTTCATCGCCGCGAACCCGCTGCAACTTTATGTATGTGCCTCAGGGCAACAGCCTTATGAGCGGAACAATACGCGAGAATCTGCTCTCCGCAAACCCGGAGGCCTCTGACGAGGAACTGCGCGCGGCGCTCTTTGATGCTGCAGGAGAATTCGTCTTTGACCTTCCGCAAGCTCTTGATACTCCGTGCTTTGAGGCGGGAGGCGGGCTTTCCGAGGGGCAGGCGCAGAGGATTGCGGTGGCTAGGTCTCTGCTGCGTCCGGGGGGAATCCTGGTGCTGGACGAGGCGAGCTCCTCCCTTGATGCGCAGACCGAGCAGACTATGCTGAGCCGCATCTTCGAGTCGCGCAGGGGCAAAAAAACAATCATCTGCATAACCCATCGCGAAGCCGCGTGTGCGTATGCAGATGATACACTGTATATTTCCTGATTATCAGGGATTTATCTTACGCATCTGACGTTGAGGGCGAACGATGATCCGTCTGCGCATCCGTGGAAGATGATGTCCTTGTCCTCGCAGACGTATCTGTAAGTTGCGCTTCCGTCTTGTTCGAGGTCAGCAGTCCAGAACATTGCATAGTAATTGTCGTTCTTAAACTCAAAGCCGTATGTGCTGCGGGTGGCATAGCCGGTCGGAAATACCGAAAGACCGCTTCTGTTGTCGATTTTGACGGCAGGCCAGTATTCCCAGAGTTCGGTGCCATTGAAGGAGATTTCCTCCATAATCTCTGCGGCAGCATCGTTCAGGTTTCCTGTTTCCTTGTCCACACTGCCTCCGAAACTGAGTGCGAGCGCCTCCCAGTCCTTCTCATCCGGCAGTCTCCATCCCTCCGGGCAGGCAGTCCTTGCTTCGTCCCAGGTGTAGAAACGGCCGAAAATCTTGTCCATTGCGGGAGAGTTCCTGTAAGACACTCCGCTGCCCTTCCAGGAGAGGTTGTTGCGCATCCACTCGACGTCTCCAATCTTTACGGTATAGTATCTTGCAGCATCGCGTGGGTCCACGAAGATTCCCTGTCCCGGAATCTGTGAAAAGCCTGTGATTGAGCCGGTTCCGTCAAGTCTCGGGTCAACGGTGACGAATGCGGCTGAACCGCTGCGCTCATAGTATCCTTCTGAAAAACCCACAATCATAAGCGTAGCGGACTTGAGTTCTTCCGGTGCGGTGAAGGTATAGACAGCATCGGGGTAGTCCACGTTGAGTATGTGTCCGTCGTAATAAATGGTATCTCTGCTTCCCGTGGTCGGATTGCTCACATAGTAGCCTACATCGCTTCCCTGTTCGTCATCCCTGCTCAGGCTTACAAGCGTGTCCAGGTCAAAGGTAACAACGCTGCCCTTTTCCATATATTCGGGCAGAGTAATTTTTATGCTGCCTGTAAATGAAAGTTTTGTAGTATCTTTTTCTTCGTCCTTGCAGGAAACGGCAATCAGGGCCGTGGACAGCGTTAGCAGTGTCAAAATGTTCTTGAATCTCATTTGCATTTGATTATGGTTTGCAAAGATGCTAATTTTAGTTTGAAAAACGCGTATATTTGTGCAAATACTTTGCCGAAATACAATGAGAGTAAATATCCATATTGCCGCTGCAGCTATTTTGATGCTATTTGCGTGCGGATGCGAAAAGAAAAACGGATACCAGGTTTTCAGCGGATATGCCCAGGGAGGAACTTACAGGATAACGGCCGACCTCGGCAACTGCAGGCTTGACAGGTCTGAACTTGCCGCAGGCATAGATTCCGTGCTCAACAGGGTTGACAGCTGTTTTTCGGGCTATAACCGCAACTCATATCTGAGCCGTCGCAATCGCGGGGAAACTCTCTCTCCCGATGCTCTGTTCGATACTCTTGTGAGCATCTCGGAGCGTTTCAAGGAACTTAGTTCCGGGGCTTTTGACGTTGCTTCGGCACCTCTTTTCGATATCTGGGGCTTCGGATTTACCCGGGACTCACTTCCTCCGGAGAGCGCCATCGAAGCGGCAAAAGAATTGTGCAAGGAAGGCAAGATGTTGAATTTTAATGCGATAGCCCAGGGGTTTACCTGTGACCTCGTTGCCGCATACCTACATTCTGCCGGAGTGAGAAATATGCTCGTTGACATAGGAGAAATCTATTGCGAGGGCGTAAATGCTTCAGGCAGGCCCTGGAGTATTGGCATTGACACACCTGAGGACGGCAACAACGTGCCTGGAGCCAGCCTAAGCGGGATATGGCGTTCCGACGGTGGTTCTCACGGAGTCGTAACTTCCGGAAACTATCGTAAATTCTACATTCACGATGGTCATAAATATGCTCATACCATAGACCCGCGTACCGGTTATCCCGTCGAACATGACCTGCTCAGCGCTACGGTGGTCGCTCCGGATGCGACTTCGGCAGATGCGCTGGCTACCTTTTTTATGGTTGTGGGGGCAGAGGAGGCCCTCTCCTGGGTGGAGGCTCACTACGGAGTCGAGGCTTGTCTTATCTGTGCGGATACAACTTTGGTTTCGAGCGGATTCTACCGATAGACGCTTACATTCCTGCAATTGTTTCCATACAGAAGGTCAGCGCATCTGAGAGATGTTCGCAGAGTTTTATGACGAATGTAGGACAGCATCCTGCGCTGCTCAGGGTAACTGCTGCCAATGAAGCGCATACCAGTATGCTTGTAAGCGGCAGCGAGATTATGTTTGTCAGGAGAAAGTGACCGGGAAGTGTACCGAAGCGTCTCAGGACCAGACCTGCAGTAGTAATCTGGCAGGCTATGCTCATCGAAGCTGCAGACCAGATGCTCCTGAGAGGATCGTGGCCTTTTTTTGTTACAGGATACAGCTTCAGCAGTGCAGGATAGATTGTCAGAGCCCCCAATACGGCCAGGTAGGACAATTGGAAGCCCGTTTCTCCAATGCTGTTGGGGGAGAACAGAAGATGTATGGTAAGGACGCTGGCAAATACCTTGGATGAAGGGCAGTTGCGCGTGGAAAAGAACCTGCGCAGCTCGTTGTAGCATACAAAGAGGAATGCCCTGACAAGAGACGCGGAAGCCCCGGTGGCAAGGACATAGACCGCGCATATTGCGCAGATGAGGGCTCCTCGCACTCCACTTCCTGCTCTGGAATTGCCCAACGGGGCAAGCAGGATGGAAAGCAGTCCGTATATAATGCCAAGATGCAGTCCGGAGAGTGCAAGCAGGTGGGAAGCCCCGCTCTGTCTGAATGCTTCCGTGACGCTTTTGTCAAGTCCTCCCTTCCTTCCGCACAGCAACGCGTTTACGAGCGAGGCTGTATCTTCGCTGAAGCATTCGCCAATAAGTTCCGAGAGACGGCCTGAAAGACCCGACATAGCGGTGATGGCTCTGTCGGCAAGCATCAGGCGGCCGCTGTCGCCTGTCAGCAGCCTTGCGTTTATGCAGGCGAATGCTCCCGCCAGCAAGAGCGCCAGCGCGGCAGGAGCCGGTGACCCCGTACTCCTTCCGCTCCGGCAGGACACTGACAGTATGCAGAGCAGGGCGAGGAAAGGACACAGGATTGCGGCCGCCAGGTACAGTTCCCGAAAGCCCAGAGGCAGCGCAGAAGCAATCCACGCCCCGATAATGATCATCAGGCACAAGGTCCCATTGCCGTACAAACCCTCTCTCATAATGCACAAATCTCTTTTCTATGGCCGGAACTTGCGATAATACGAAAGAAAAGTTATAAATTTGTAAGATTTTAATCGAAATTTACGAATCTTAATTATGATAATTCTTGTAATCAACTGCGGCAGTTCATCAATCAAGTACCAGGTGCTTGATATGAAGAACGACAATGAGTATTCGCTTCTTGCAAAAGGCATCCTCGAGAGGATTGCGATGCCTATGAGCAAACTTACCCACAAACCTACCGGAAAGACTCCTGTCGTAATGGAGATGCCGGTCGCTGACCATAAGATCGGAATGAGGATTGTGCTTGACGCCCTTGTAAATCCGGAATACGGCGTCATCAGTTCATTCTCGGACATAGATGCGGTAGGCCACCGTATCGTGCAGGGCGCCGAGTACTTTGACAAGAGTGTTCTCGTCGATGACGAAGTAATCAGGAAGATTACCGTCTGCTGCGACTTCGCGCCGCTTCACAATCCTGCGCATCTTCTTGGAATTGAGGCGGTTAGCAATGTGCTTCCAGATGTTCCTCAGGCTGTTACCTTCGATACCGCATTCCATCAGACAATGGCTCCGGAGGTGTATATGTATGCTCTTCCTTACCAGTATTACAAGAAGTATGGTGTCCGTCGTTACGGTGCTCACGGTACCAGCCACCAGTACGTCTCACAGAGAGGCGCCGCTCTTGCCGGCATTCCTCTGGATAACTCTCGCATCATAACCTGCCACATCGGCAACGGTTCTTCCGTGACCGCCATACGCAACGGAAAGGTTGTTGACACTTCGATGGGCTTTACTCCGCTCGAGGGTATGATTATGGGAACGCGTTGCGGATCCATTGATGCCAGTCTCGTCCCTTATCTTATGAAAAAGGAAAACAAGACTCCTGACGAGATGACTGCGCTGATGAACAAGGAATCAGGATTCCTCGGAATGTCCGAAGGAGTTACCTCGGATTGCCGTGACCTTGTTGACCGCAGGGAAGCAGGCGACGAGCGTGCTAGGCTCATTCTTGCGAAGCTCGTGCTCGACATAACCAAGCTTGTCGGCAGCTATGTTGCCGAGATGAACGGTGTTGACCTGATTGTATTTACCGCCGGTATCGCTGAGAACAATCCTTGGCTCCGCAGGGATGTGAGCGCCAATTTCGCTTATCTCGGCGCAAAGATTGACGAAGAAGTCAATGCTGTTGCCCGCGGCAGCGAAACCATCATTTCTACTCCCGATTCCAAGGTCAAGATTGCTATGATTCCTACCGACGAGGAACTCGTCATCGCAAGGGATACGATGCACCTCGTGGAGGATTTGAGAAAATAACAGGATTACAACAGACCTGTTTCGCGGCCGAACTGGATTATCAGTTCGGCTGTTTTTTCTATTCCGAGCAATGAGGAGTCGATGCAGAGGTCATAGTTTCCGGCAACACCCCAGTTGTCTCCCATAGTGACAAAGTCGTAGAACTGCTTCCTGGACTTGTCCTTTTTCTGTATCAGGGCCCAGGCCTCCTTGGCATCCAGGGACAGCCTTTCTCCAATGCGTCTGATCCTGGCCTTTTTCGGCGCCGTGATGAAGATGTTGAGGCAGCAGTCAAAATCCCTGAGGACATAGTCCGATGCCCTGCCTACGAAGATTGCATTTCCCTTGAGCGCTATCTCCCTGATGGTCTCGCTCTGAATCTTGAACAGTGAGTTGGAATTGAGGGCCTCGTTGCTGTAGTATCTGTTCCCTCCGAACATTGTTCCGATCTTGAGAAAATCCTTTTTCTCGTCACTGCTTGTAAAGAGCGACGCGCTGATACCGCTTTTTTCGGCCGCCTTGCTGATAAGTTCAGTATCAAATACTTCAATCCCAAGCTGACGTCCGAGCTGCTCGGCGACTTGTTTGCCTCCGCTACCGAACTGTCTTCCGATATTTATGATGACGTGCTTTTCCATAGCTTCTCTATTTTACTGAGCTTCCAAGTATGGTCGGGTCCTCGCCGTCCTTGAGCTTGTCGAACTTGCGGAATGTACCGAATATGAATATTGCTGAAGTAATTACGGCGAAGATGTCTGAAATAGGGAAGCTGAGCCATACTCCCTTTTCCTCAAGCCACATAGGCAGCAGGTAAATCAATGGTACCAGGAAGAGCAGCTGTCTGGACAGGGACAGGAAAATAGATTTATTTACCATTCCCAGACACTGGTAGAAATTTGCCGTCACAATGCAGAATCCGACCGGAGCCACGCACATGTTGAGGTGCTTCAGGCCTTTTGCTGCAAGGTCCTTGAGTTCGGGGTCGTTGGTGAACAGACCTGCCGCAAACTCCGGACAGAACATTGAGATAATCCAGCACAATATGGTGCAGTAAACCGCCCATCGAGCTGACATCCAGAAAACTTCCTTGACTCTCTTGTGCTGTCTCGCTCCGAAGTTGTATCCGGCAATCGGTTGCATACCCTGATTAATGCCCATCACTACCATCATAAACATCATCGAAATCCTGTTTGCGATACCGTAAGCACCAATGGCAAGGTCTCCTCCGTATGTGCGCAACTGCTGATTGATGAAAAGTGCAACCAGACAGGCTGCGCTGTTCATCAGGCACGGACCAATTCCAATAGCCATCGACTGTTTGGCTATGTGCAGGTCAAGTTGTAGAAGAGGACGCGAAATGTGAAGCACTTTCTTACGGTCCATCAGGAAACGCATCGAGTAGCAGAGGGCAAGTGTCTGGCACAATACGGTTGCAATTGCAGCTCCCTTTATACCCAGGTCAAAGACAAAGATGAACAAGGGATCGAGGACGGAGTTGGATATTACGGTAAAGAGTGTGAGTCCCATTGCCGTCTTTGGATGTCCGGAAGCCCTCAGGACACCGTTCAGACCGAAATACAGGTGAGTTATGATGTTGCCTATGAGTATTATGGTCATATAGTCCCGGGCAAAAGGAAGGGTATTTTCGCTTGCTCCGAAAAATGTCAGTATCGGGTCCAGAAACAGCAGCGATACAATGGAGAATATTGCTCCGACAATGATGTTGAGGCTCAGCGTGGTATTGAGTACCTTGCGTGCCTTGTCGTAATCCTTCTGCCCGAGCAGCACGGATATCATTGTCATCGCTCCCACTCCGACCAGCGTGCCGAGAGCAACTGACAGGTTCATCATAGGGAAGGTGACGGCAAGTCCGGAAATGGCAAAGGCTCCTATGTCCTTAATATGACCGATATATATGCTGTCAACCATATTATACAAAGATGCCGCAGTCTGGGCTATGATACCCGGTACTGCGTACATCCTCAGCAACTTGCCAATCTTGAGCGTCCCCAGTTCCGTAGGAGCCGTTCCCTGAACGTTTCCTTCGCTACTCATCAGGATTGTCAACAAGTTCAAGTTCGAATATCAGCGGTGAATATGCCGGAATGGTACTCCCGGATCCGCTGTAGCTGTATCCTCTCAGGGAGTGGAATATTACCTTTCCCTTCTCGTGAGGCTTCATGTTGTAGAGGGCATAGGCAAAGCCGTCTATCGTGCTTGAAGCGTCTGACCCCATGGTCGTATTTTTGTAACCTTCAGCGTACCAGGTGATGTAGGTCGGCCCGTAAGTCTTTGATGCGTTGTATATTCCAGCATCCTTGGCGACTCTTTCGATGCTGGTGTCAAACACGGTTCCGTTAAGCAGCCTGCCTGTATAGTTGAAATAGATCTTGCTTTCGTCATTATAGGTGCTGTCCGGAGCGTCCGAATACTTCTCCGTAATGTAGTACAGTCCCCAGGCGTTACGCTCGCTGTCAACCGTGTCGGCAGGGTCTATCATAGGGTATTCCCTTCTCAGGAACCTTGCTATCGAGTCAAGTTCGTGCTGTGTGACGTCACTGAAAGCATCTGTTACCTCTATTTCATAAATCGTGTCAGTCCCGGTGACGTTCTTGAGGTAAAGCTCAGGCTTGCTGTATCTTTTAGTCGTGATCAGCCAGCCCGGAATCGCCGCCTTGACCTTCATTCCGACGTGCATTCCTTCAATAAGTTCTTCTATGCCGGCATAGAGTGAATTTTCCAGTCTTGCCCACACCATCGGCCCGTAGAAATATGTCTCGTTGTAGCTGCCGATCTGCTGCGCTACCGTTGCGGACGTGGTTTTCTGGACGGTGCCGTTGAGATTCCTGATTGTATAGTTGCACCTTATGTAGGCGCTGTCACCTATTTCAATTCCGTCACCGTCAGTCCTCTCGATGATGTATGAACCAAGTTCAGTCTGCTCTGCGCCGGGTATGTTGACCTGTGCCCAGGCGTCAAAATAACGTTTGGAAGCGTCGTTAAGACCGCTTACCGGCGCCTTGCTGCAGGCGGCTGCGCATAGAATTGCGGCAGCAAGCAATATCGTATGTCTCTTTTTCATATCTTTCTATTCGTGTTTCATAAACCGTGCCGCGACACCTGCCAGAAATGCCCCGGCCTCCTGCGGACCTGCTATGTCCTCGGGTATGAGAATTCTTCCTCCGGCGGCCTGTTCGTGTCCCCCGCCGTGGAAGAAGCGGATTGCCATCGAGTTGGCGGACCAGCCCCGTTTCGAGCGCACCGATACGCGGAACAGAGGTCCGTCCTCGCGCGCGAATATGCTGATCTTTACGTCCTTGATGCTCAGGGGGATGTTGACAAATCCTTCGGTTTCGCCTTCGCGGATGTCAAGACTGTCTTGAGTGCCTTTGTCCAGCACCATTATGGCTACTCCTTCGGGAGTGATTTTCATATCTGCGAGCAGCCTTGCCATTGCCCTTACCCTGTTCTCCCTGTATTCGTTGTATATATGGCCGATAATGGCATCCCTGTCAACCCCGGCTTCGAGCAGTCCTGAAGCCATCGAGAGCGTTCCCGGAAAAACGGAGTTGGCAAAGTTGTTCGTGTCTGTCGTCATTCCGCACATCAGGGCTTCGGCGCTTTCCTTTGGCAGTTTGCGCGGGTCGCCGCCTACGGCCGGCAGCGCGAGCAGGATGCGGTAGAGCAGTTCGCAGGTCGAAGATACTTGAGTCTCGCTGAAACACAGGTCAAAAGCATCCCTGTCCGGGTTGAGGTGGTGGTCGATGAGAATCTTTCTGCAGTTTGCAGCGGCTAGCTTGTCGCCAATAGCTCCCGCCCTGGAGAAAGTGTTGAAGTCCAGGCAGATGATCAGGTCCGCCCCGTCAATCTTCTTCGACGCCTGGGCAAGGTCGTCTTCCGCGTAGGAAATACCTTCCCTGCAAATGAACTGCAGATATTCCGGAAGGTGGTGGGGGAGGATGACGCTGACTTTGTGGCCTTCCCGCTCCAGGAAACGGCAGAGAGCCAGGCTGCTGCCGGCTGCATCGCCATCAGGTTTGATGTGCGATGTGATTACTATGTTTTCCGAACTGCCCGTGAGCTCGAGGAAGTGACTTATGTCCGCTAGTCGTAAAGATTCCATTTTCGTGGTGCAAACTTACGAAAAATATTGCAATTGATAATTCAAATTTATAACTTTGTAGGGATTTATGCCAAATTGAATTAATAAACAAATAACCATAAAATGAACAAAGCAGTCAAGATTATCGTCGAGGTCATCCTCTTCGTGGCAATCGTAGGATTGGTTTACGTGATTTACGGAAGCATTATGCAGCCTGTAAATTTCAACAAGGAAAAGGCTCAGCGTGAAGCTGTTGCTATTCAGAGACTCAAGGATATCCGTACACTTCAGGTGGCTTTCAAGAGCGTCAACGGAAGGTTTACTCCAAGTGTCGATTCCCTCAAGGACTTCTATCAGACCGGCAATATGAGCGTCATAATGCAGGTCGGCTCTGCTGACGACTCTCTGGCAATGGCTCACACTGACAAGGTAAAGAGGACTCTCAGGGGCAAGAATGTCAACGCTCAGCTTTATCAGCTTTATCTTGCCGGAGACAAGAATCTCGTGTTCTCTGTAGAGACCAAGATTCCTGTAAAGGACACCCTCTTCCGCTCACGCACCGACTTTTGTCCCGATTCTCTTGCATTCATTCCGTTCTCAGGTGGTGACCGTGTAGAGATGGAGTCCGACATCAGAATGGTATCCGGAGTGCCTGTTCCTCTTTTCGAGGCCAGGATTCCTTACAAGAAGCTGCTCAAAGGTATGGACAACCAGCTCCGTATCAATCTCGATGCAGAGCGCCGCGACCAGAACAAGTATGAGGGCCTCCAGGTCGGAAGCATCTCTGCTCCTAACAACAACGCAGGTAACTGGGAGTAGCGGGTCGTGGAGATTTCGTTGCTGACACCCAAGTGCGCCCTCGTTCCGGAGGATTTTTTCAGGCCAGAGGCGTGCCACGAACTTCTTTCCGAAGTCTTTATGCTTGGTGTGGAGGACGAAGTCGCCTACAAGGCGGTTCCGCAGTACGGTGCAGTGCTCGTTTATGCTGCGGCTCCCGATTGTGAAGCTTCAGTTGACGAAAATATCATCTCGGACGAGGAAGTTCCTCTGCCCGAGATGTATTTTATATTGAGGGACCTTCAGAAATGTCCCGAGTACAACAAGATATTGTGCACCTGGCAGCAGGGCGTGCTTTATATGGCCATTGCACAGGGGCGTACGCTGCTGCTGGCCAATACTTACAGGGCCGTCGATGCGGTAACTGCGCAGTATTTCATTCATCTCGCTCTCAAGTCGCTTCAGCTCAACCCTGAAGTATCTACAATAGCGTGGCGAAAAAGTATTGACAGACAGCTGGAAATGGATCTTTACCGCTATTTCAAGTCTGTCGATACTCCGCTTTCCAATTCCATATAGTATGCGAATCATTGGCGGTTCCCTGAAGGGCAGGGCAATCATTCTTCCATCGGACTATTCTGCAAGGCCTACCACTGACTTTGCCAAGGAAGCCCTTTTCAATATTCTGGACAATGAATATGAGTTTCAGGACCTTAAGGTTCTCGATCTGTTCGGGGGTACGGGAGCAATTGCCTACGAGTTTGCATCCAGAGGTGCTGCGCGAGTGTACAGCATAGAGATGAACAGGGACAATGCCAGATTCATAAGAGAGGAGGCGTCGCGACTCGGCTTGCGCAATGTCACTGCCGTGCACAGCAACGTCTTTGACTTCCTTCCTATATGCAAGGAAAAGTTCGACATCATCTTTGCCGATCCTCCCTATGCCCTGGATGGCCTGCAGAACATTCCTGACAAGGTGCTCGAACGCGGCCTGCTGCACCCTGACCGTTATTTCATCCTTGAACACGGAGACGAACATTCTTTTTCCGACCACCCCGCTTTCGTAAAGGAAAAAGTTTACGGCAGAGTGCATTTCTCCTTTTTTACTTCGGAAAAGGCATAGCCATATTCGTGACTCATTTCATTTGCTGCACCCCTTCAGCCGTTTACTGAGTCCCTTCTGCCGTTTGCTGTGTCCCGCTGACGTGCAACTTCTCTCCGGGCACACTTTTCCTTGCCACTCTCCGGGAGTGGACAGGCCTTAAGATTGACTGTACCAACACAATACAAAAAAGGTGACCTTTAAGTCTTACGACTTTCCAGTCACCTTTCTGTGTTATTATTGGGGCAGTACGTTATTCTGCATCCATTGCCTGGCAGGCTGTGATTGCCACCATCTTATAGATGTCATCAACCGAGCATCCGCGGCTCAAGTCGTTGACCGGACGGGCGATACCCTGAAGGATCGGTCCTATCGCATCGGCATTTCCAAGTCTCTGTACAAGCTTGTATGCAATGTTGCCGACTTCCAGATTAGGGAATACCAGAACGTTTGCCTTTCCTGCAATCTCCGAACCCGGAGCTTTCTTGCTTCCAACAGATGGAACGAGGGCGGCATCTGCCTGAAGTTCTCCGTCTATGCTGAGGCCAGGATCAAGCTCTTTTGCAAGGGCAGTAGCCTCGATCACCTTGTCAACGACCTCGTGCTTGGCTGAACCCTTCGTTGAGAATGAAAGCATTGCAACCTTAGGATCCGCAAATCCGGCCACGCTTCTGGCTGTGCGCGCGGTACATACTGCGATCTGCGCAAGCTGCTGTGCATCAGGGCAAGGGGTAACGGCCACGTCACCGATGACGAGCACTCCGTCCTCGCCGTACTGTGGAGTCTGGGTGATCATAAGCATTGCTCCGCTGACGCAAGAAATGCCAGGTGCGCACTTGATGATCTGGAGCGCCGGACGCAAAGTCTCTCCCGTGGTGGAAAGCGCGCCGCTGATCTGACCGTCAGCATCTCCGCTTTTGATTATGAGACAACCGAAATACAGCGGGTCAAGAACAAGTTCACGTGCCTTTTCGATGGTCATTCCCTTCTTCTGACGAAGCTGGAAAAGCAGCTGCGCGTACTCTTCGGTCTTTTCGCTAGTGGCAGGGTCGATGATGGTAGCCTTGTCGATGTGCTCAAGTCCGAGTTTTGCGGCAAGTGCCTTTATTTCAATCGGATTGCCGATAAGGATAATGTCCGCCAATCCGTCGGCGAGAGCCCTGTCAGCTGCTGTGATTGTGCGCTCCTCCAGCGATTCGGGGAGCACGATGCGCTGCCTGTTTGACTTGGCGCGCGCGATGATGCTGTCAATTAGTGCCATTTTCTGTTGGTATTTCAATTATGCAAATATAGTTATTCCGCTCCGTATTACAACCCGAGTTCCTTGGCCTTGTCCCATAGCGAGTCCATTTCTTCCAGACTGAGGTCCTTGAACTGCATGCCTTTCTTGATAGTATTTTCCTCGATGTATCCGAATCTTCTCCGGAACTTGCTGCAGCTGCGGTTAAGCGCCTTTTCCGGGTCAGTCCCGTGCAGTCTTGCAGCATTGATGACGGCAAAAAGGAGGTCGCCGAATTCTTCCTCGACCGCAGACTGTTCGCCGCTGCCGCAGGCCTCGCGGACCTCGCCCAGCTCTTCCTCGACCTTCGCCCACACGTCGGAAGGCTGCTCCCAGTCAAATCCGCAGCCCCGCGCCTTTTCCTGCATCGACAGGGCCTTGAGCAGCGCCGGCATAGTCTCCGGGATCCCTCCCATCACCGTGCGGTTGCCGTCCTTTTCCTTCGCCTTGACCAGCTCCCAGGTGTCCGCTATCTCCTTCGCGCTGGGCGCTTCCCCTTCCGGGACGAGGCTGCCGTCCGGGCGGAATACATGGGGGTGCCTGAATTCCATCTTCCCGCATACCTTCATTATGCTGTCGGCTATGTCGAACTGTCCTTTTTCCTGGGCTATCCTGGCGTAGAATACAAGATGATAGAGAAGGTCGCCTATTTCCTTGCAGATGTCGGCGCTGTCGGCTCTGATGATGGCGTCGCTGAGTTCATAGACTTCCTCTTCCGTCATAGGCCTTATGCTCTCCATTGTCTGCTCCGCATTCCACGGGCAGCGCTCTCTGAGGGCGTCCATAATGTCGAGCAGTCTGCCGAATGCTTCCTTTTTTTCTTCCCTGCTGTGCATATCAGTTTTGATTGATAGTGCAAAAATAGTGGAAATTTGTTAATTTTGCACTTTTGAATACTGAACGATTATTTGTATATGGCAGAAAACAAGCTATTGGAAAAGGTGCTTTCGCTGCAGGACAAGTTCCAGTCCCTCCAGGAACAGCTCTCCAGCCCGGACGTGATGTCCGATATGAAGAAGTATGTCCAACTCAACAAGGACTATAAGGAACTTGAGCCTATCATCACAGCAGGAAAGGAATATGAAAAGATGGTCGAGGATCTTGCCTCGGCAAAGGATATACTCGTAAACGAAAAGGATGAGGAACTGCGCGAGATGGCAAGGGAGGAAATCTCCGACATAGAACCGCGCATTCCCGAAATGGAGCAGAAAATCCGTCTTCTTCTCATACCTGCAGATCCGGATGACTCCAAAAATGCCATCGTCGAGATACGTGGCGGCACCGGAGGTGACGAGGCGGCTATCTTTGCCGGAGACCTTTTCAGAATGTACCAGCATTTTGCTGAGAACAGGGGATGGAAGCTAGAGGTTACCGACCAGACCCCGGGAACCAGCGGCGGATACAAGCAGGTTGTATTTAAGCTCAGCGGAAACGACGGCGTTTACGGCGTGATGAAATACGAATCGGGCGTGCACCGTGTCCAGAGGGTGCCCCAGACCGAAACCCAGGGCAGGATACAGACTTCGGCGGCTTCTGTCGCAGTCTTTCCGGAAGCGGGAGAATTTGATGTTGATCTCAGTTGGGACGACATCAGACTTGACCTTTTCTGCTCTTCCGGTCCGGGAGGACAGGGCGTGAACACAACCTACTCGGCGGTGCGTCTCACCCACATTCCGTCGGGTCTCGTCGTGCAGTGTCAGGAGGAACGCTCGCAGCTCAAAAACAAGGACAGGGCCTTCGAGGAACTCCGTACCCGACTCTATAACCTTGAACACCAGAAGTATCTCGACGGTATCGCGGCCAAGCGCAAGACCATGGTCAGCACCGGTGACCGCTCTGCCAAGATCCGTACTTACAATTATCCTCAGGGACGAGTGACCGACCATCGCATCAACTGGAGTATGTACAACCTTCCTGTTTTTATGGACGGAGACATCCAGGCTTGCATCGACCAGCTTCAGATAGCCGAGAACGCAGAAAGACTCAAGGAAGCCGGAGACTAGTCCGTCCGCTATGACTTCCGCCTCATTGACGGGTGTGGAACCGGGATGCGTTTTGTCAGCAGCGTCCGCTTCCCGGCAGTCCGTGCAATCGGCGGCGGGGTAGGAACAATAAATCAATCAATGTCTTATGTGGCAGAGAATCCAAACTTTATATCTCGCAGTTGCAACCGTATTGTCCGCTGTATTGTTTTTTGTCAATAAGGCGGAGGGAGTCAGGATGATAAGTTATATACCTTATCTTATCCTGCTGATAATCATAACCTTGCTGAATCTTATAGCATTGACTTCCTGGACTCATAGAGTTTTCCAGGCCAGGACGGCGGTGCTCAGCTCCATATTCTGCCTTGCCCTTCAGATATGGCTGGTTGTGGATTTTGTCGTGACGGGAAACGACCCTCTTTTCAGACTGCCTTCACTTTTTCCTGTCGTCATTCTGATTCTTGACGCGCTTGCCGCTTCGAATATATGGGCTGACGAACTTATGGTCCGCAGTTCTTCCCGCCTGCGCGCAGCCAAACGCAAAGGCCGCTGACCGGCTGTCCCGAGGCTGCCCTGCGCGCACTCACGCTAACTCAGCGTCGACTTGTCAGCGATGCCGCTGCGCAGTTTGCTGCGTATGCCCGCCTCGATTGCCTCGGCTATCCTCATCGATGCCTCCGACGGCCCTTCAGGTTCTTCCCTGAAGGCCTCGATCTTCTGTCTGAGGACCACGCTGTCAATGCCCTTCCTTTCCAGGAGGAGCCTCCCGAAAGAGTCCGGCTCCCGGCTGATTGTTAGCAGCAGGTGGATGCAGTCGGTGCGACGGTGATGGTATCGCTCCGCTTCGTAATAGGCAGTGTTGATTGCTCTCAGGGAGGTCATGTCCATCGTTATCCTGCTGATTTCTTCATAGCTTAGGGCCTCTTCCTTCATTATGCCCAGGTCAAGGGCATTCTTGAAGAGCTCGGTGTCTATGCCGAGCTGGCGCAGCGTGGATACCCCGCTGTTGTTATTCTGACGTAGCATCCCCAGTAGCAGGTGATCGGGCGATACTGCACGGTGTCCCGTACGCAGCGCCTCCTCGGAGGCGTAACGTAAAACCGTGCTGAGTTCCCGTGTCAATTCAATCTGCATTGCTCGTTTCCAATGATTGTTTGTGCTTGCAAAAATAGTATTTTTCGCGGATAATTACTATCTTTGCACACTTATATGGGACGGTCTGGCGTATCGTTCCCGGAAGAAATGACAGTTAATGGATTATGACAGATCAGAACAATACAACAGAACTTCTTGAAGAGACACCCAAGGGCATAATCGAGCCGGTGGAGATCGATCACGAGATGCGTACCGCGTACATCGACTATTCGATGTCGGTTATCGTGTCCCGTGCCCTTCCGGATGTCAGGGACGGTTTGAAGCCGGTTCAGAGACGAGTCCTTTTCGGAATGGACGGTCTCGGATTGAATTTTGGCGGACAGACAAAAAAATCCGCGCGTATAGTCGGTGAGGTGCTCGGTAAGTACCATCCGCACGGAGACTCCAGCGTATATGATGCAATGGCAAGGCTTGCCCAGTCGTGGAACCAGAGATATCCGCTGGTATTCGGACAGGGTAACTTCGGTTCCATGGACGGTGACCCGGTTGCGGCTATGCGTTATACCGAGGCCAAACTTGCAAAGATGACAGAGTCTGTACTCTGCGACCTCGACAAGGATACCGTGGATATGCAGCTCAATTTCGACGATTCGCTTGAAGAGCCTACGGTGCTCCCTACCAAGCTTCCGCTTCTGCTGCTCAACGGCTCGTCGGGCATTGCTGTCGGTATGGCTACAAATATGCCGCCCCACAACCTTTCAGAGTGTTGCGATGCCATCTGCGCCTATATTGACAATCCCGACATTACGGTCGAGGAACTTATGGAGCATATCAAGGGTCCTGACTTTCCTACCGGAGGCATTATCCTTGGACGTCAGGGCATCATAGATGCATATACCACCGGCCGCGGAAGGATAATCGTAAGGGCCAAGGCGGACATCGAGGAAAGCGACAACGGCAGGGAGACCATCGTTGTAACCGAGGTTCCGTATATGGTCAACAAGGCCGATATGATTGCCCGCATAGGCGAGATGATTCGCGACAAGAAGATCGAAGGAATCTCAGAGATAAGGGAACTTACCAACCGCGAGGGCATTCGCATAGAGTTTGTCGTCAAGAAGGACGCAAATGCCAATGTGGTGCTCAATACGCTCTTTAAATACACTGCCCTCCAGTCCAGTTTCGCCGTGAACAACGTTGCCCTTGTCGGGGGCCGTCCGCGCACGCTTGCGCTTAAGGACATCATTTCCAATTTTGTCCAGTTCCGACACCAGGTCGTTTACAGGCGCACGAAGTTCGAACTCGAAAAGGCCCAGAAGCGTGCCCACATACTCCAGGGACTGCTCAAGGCAATAGACATAATCGATGAGGTTATCGCTACGATTCGCCGTTCGGAGAGCGTAGATGAAGCAAGAAACAGTCTCGTCTCACTGTTCGGATTTACCGATGTGCAGGCAGCTGCAATCGTGGATATGCGTCTGCGTCAGCTCACAGGACTGGAAAAGGAAAAGCTTCAGGCCGAGTATGACGAGATCGAAAGATTCATCGCCCGCTGCCAGGAGATCCTTGCTTCCGATGCCGAGCAGCTCAATGTCGTAAAGCAGGAAACTCTCGAAATCAAGGAAAAATACGGAGACGAGCGCCGCACCGAGATAACGATGAGCGCGGAAGAATTTAACCCTGAAGACTTCTATGCCGACGATGACGTGGTGATTACAATCTCCCACCTGGGCTACATCAAGCGCACTCCGCTGACGGAGTTCCGCACGCAGAGCAGGGGAGGCGTAGGAAAGAAGGCCAGCGCCACAAGGGACGAGGACTTCATCGAGCATATCTATGTCGCCAATATGCACAGCACCATGCTGTTCTTTACCGACAAGGGAATGTGCTACCGCCTCAAGGTTTACGAACTGCCGGAGGGTACGCGCACTTCCAAGGGCCGCGCGGTGCAGAATCTTCTTTCTATCGAAAAGGACGAGATCATCAAGACATACCTCAATGTGGCAAGCATCGAGAGTCCTGAATATACCTCAAGTCATTTCGTGACTCTCATTACCAAGAGGGGAGTCATCAAAAAGACCAACCTGAGCGAGTACTCCAACAAGCGCAGCCGCAACAAGGGTATCAGGGCCATTGTCATCCGCGAGGGCGATGAACTTCTCGACGCTCTGCTGACGGATGGAAACGAGCAGATTATGGTTGCTGCCCGCAATGGTTTCTGCTGCCGCTTCAACGAGGATGACGTGCGTTCGATGGGTCGCAACTCCAGCGGTGTCAAGGCCATCAGCATAGAGGACGAAGACGAGGTTGTAGGCGCTCTGGTAATCAACCCTGCCGCTGAGGACTTTGCTTCCAAGACCATACTTGTCGTGAGTGAAAACGGTTTCGGCAAGAGGTCCGAGCCTGATGAGTACCGCCTTACAAGGCGTGGAGCCAAGGGTGTAAAGACAATCAACATCACTGAAAAAACTGGTCCGCTTGTTGCAATCAAGGCAGTTACGGAAGACAATGACCTTATGATTATCAACCGTTCCGGCCTTACGATAAGGATGAGCGTTGCCGAAATAAGGGTTGCAGGTCGCGCTACACAGGGAGTCAAGCTTATCAACCTCAGGGAAGGCGATTCCATTGCTGCAGTGTCACCGGTTGCCCGTTCTGATGAGGATGCGGCCGCCGCTGCGCAGGAAGGAACCGAGGCGACGGAGCAGCAAGCTGCGGAAACGGCCGTTGACGTTAATAATGAATAATCAATTTAACCATCATAGTATTATGAAAAAGTTTTGTTTACTTCTCGCTATTCTGGCTTCAGTTCAGATAGCAGGTGCACAACAGGTAAAGAGCGTTGCAGCTGCACGTTCTTCTGTAGAGAAAGCCGAAAAGGCATCTCAGGATGCCAAGAAGTCCGTTAACCCTACCACTTGGATCAAACTCGGACAGGCCTATATGGAAGCATATTACGCCGCTCAGGGCGACGGTAGGCTCGGTGCTACCGATCAGGAACTCTCTCTTGTAATGTCAGGAGTAAAGCCGATTGCCGAGGAACAGGTTGTTGTTGCCGGAACTCCTATGCTCAAGAGAGTGTATGATACCAAGAACTACTACTTCAACTCCGCAGGTCAGCTCGCAATCATCGAGACCACCACTCCTGTCATCGAAAACGCGCTTGGAAAGGCCATCGAAGCCTACAAGAAGGCCTCAGAGCTTGATGTCAAGGGCAAGAAGTCAAAGGATATCGTTGAAGGTATGAAGATTGTTGACCAGAAATGTCTCGATGAGGCTTATATGGCATACAACTTCGGTGACCTCAAGCTGGCTTCAGAGTATTTCGAAAAGGCAGCCAATGCATTTGTGGACGGTTGCCCGGTTGATACCAATGCGGTTTACAACGTAGGCTTTACCTCTTATATGTCAGGAGATTACGACCGTGCCAAAGAGTGGTTCAACAAGAGTATCGCCATTGGTTTTGACGGCGAAAACGGAGAAGCATTTGCGAAGCTTGCCGATATTGCCGACCGTCAGGGCGACCAGAAGGCAAGACTCGGATATCTTGAGGCCGCATTCTCAAAGTATCCTCAGAGCCAGAGCGTGCTTATCGGACTCATCAACTATTACATTTCAACCGGTGAAAATACCAGCCGCCTCTTTGAACTTATCGACGGCGCCAAGAGAAATGAGCCGGGCAATGCTTCTCTCTACTATGTGGAAGGAAACGTTCACGAAAAGCTCGGTAACTCAGAGGCCGCTCTTGCTGCTTACGAGGAGTGCTCAAAGGTTGATCCTAACTATGAGTACGGATACATTGCAAAGGGCATCCACTTCTACAACAAGGCCGTGGAAATCCAGACCCTTGCCAACGAGGAACTTGATGACGCCAAGTACAATGCTTTGGTAGAAGAATTTGAGGTAACCCTCAAGAGCGCACTCGAGCCGTTCGAGACTGCCCTCAGCCTGACAAAGAACGACGAGGTCAAGAAGCAGGTTGCAGAATATCTCAAGAATATCTGCTTCCGCTTCCGTACAGAGAGCGACGTATTTTCACAGAAGTACGAGAAATACTCAAAGATTTCGGCCGGAGAGTAGTACAAGACCGGTCGCTTCGGACACTCTATTGACCGTTGTGACCATATTGTCATAATCATAAGGATTGAGCCATTCGCTTCGGCGGGTGGCCCATTCTTTTACCGGTATGGTGCAAAAGCTTCCGCACAGATAGCCTGGAAGTGAACACCATAGAGGAATCAGCTCGGGTTCAAGCATTTTTGTTTCGTTTGTAAAACGCTTTTTTACAAAGCGTATCCGTACGGCAAGTTCGAGCCTTGTGTCCCTCTTGCTCATATTCGAAACGGCATTTCCGACTGAATATATGACAGGAACTCCCTGTATGTGACTGCTATCCTGGACAACGTGAGGATGCGACCCGACAATTGCGTCAATGCCCTGTCCGACCAGCCATTCCGCCCATTCTTCCTGGTTTTTTGAATGGGTGGTAACATATTCAGGACCCCAATGCGGCAGGGCTATGATAAAGTCTGCACCTCTCTCCCTGGCCCTTTCCACGGCTTCTGACAATTCTTTCCTGTCCATATACAATGGCCTCGGATACTCTGCAGGTTTGCCGAAATTGGTCCCGTATGTAAAATTTATGAGAGCTATGCTGATGCCTTTGCGGAAAACAATCAGCGGGTTGGCGCTTTCCATCTCTTTTTCGTCAGAAGCAGAGCCTGTAAATGAAACTCTGTCACTCATGGACCTGTAAACGGAAAGTGTGCGCTCCATGCCCTTGCGCCCCCTGTCAAGTATATGATTGTTGGCCGTGAGAAACACGTTTACCCCGCAGCCTGCTACATATTCTGCATAGCTGTCCGGAGCGGAAAAGGCCGGATACCCCGAATAAGGCTTTCCTCCAAGGGAAAATTCCATATTGGCAAGCGCGAAGTCCGAGTCTTCGAACAGGGGCTTGAGATTGGCAAGAAAGCTTGAACAGTCGTAGCCAAGCTGTCTTTCGTGCATCATCACGTCACCGATTATGCATATGCTCACGGTGTCGCTTTTTTCCTCAAAAACGTAAGGAGGAGGTATTATGTGGCGAATCTGCGCATTGGCGTGCAGGGCAAGTGTCAAAAGAATGACGCTTAGTGTTGAAAGAGCTGTCTTCATACGGATGCAAATATAAAACTTTTGATTAAATTTGCTTCCTAATATGCATATTGGAAAAGGACATATTTTCGGACAGGCTGCAGCAATGCTTATGCTGGTGTTCCTTGCAAGCGGATGCGATTTTTTCCGTAAACTGGCAGGGAGGCCTGATTCGGCATATATAGAAGCTAAAAGGTTGTATATAGAGCAGCAGGAGGCGGAACACCGTTCGCGCGTGGACTCCGTGCGTGAGCTGAGTTCCTCCATAGCCGATTCCCTGTCTCTGCTTGACTCCATACGTATAGGAAGAAAAGCAGTCATCGAGAAACGTCAGCTTGTAAGTGACGGAGTGCAGAAGCTTGGAGCAAGGTATTACATAATAATAGGTTCCTTCAGCAAGGAAAGCAATGCGCAGAAACTTGCCGAAACTGCACGCTCAAATGGCTTAGAACCGAGTCTTATACGTTATAAGAACGGATTTACAGCGGTGGGAATCTGTCCTTGCAACCGGCTTTCCGAAGTGCTTGCTGCCCTGGATGGACTCAATGGACTCAGTTTTGTTCCAAAAGGTGTGTGGGTGCTTGACAATGAATAGACTATGAAACGTACACTGGCATATATACTGCTGACTTTCCTTGCATTTCCTCTTGCGGCGCAATACAGGGACGTGTCTTTGTCGGACCTCCACAGCAGCGAGCTAGCCGCTGAAATGAAGACTCAGATACAGACTCTTTCTTCCGCAGCTCTCGAAGGCCGCAAGGCAGGTTCGGAAGGGGAGGCTGAAGCCGCCCGTTTCATTGCGGAAGAATTTCAAAGGTATGGAATAGATTTGCTTCCTGACGGGCAGTTCGGCATCAAGCAGGCGAACGGCGACACTCTTGTGTCACATAATGTAGTCGGATTCGTTACTGGAAGCGACAGCCGCCTTTCGGAAAGGTACATCGTGGTTGCTGCGCGGCTTGACAACCTTGGCACGAGCGAATTGACCGTGAACGGTGAAAAAAAGACCAGCATATATTACGGAGCCAACGGCAATGCGTCCGGGCTAAGCATGATGCTGCAGCTTGCCAAAATGATCAATACAAACAATCTGATGGTGCGAAGAACCGTTGTCTTTGCGGCCCTGGGAGCGTCTCTGGAAGGAGGTGCCGGTGCCTGGTATCTGCTCAACCGTTCCTTTCCTGACGTGTCAAAAATAGACGCAATGGTCAATCTCGATATGCTCGGGACGGGTTCAAGTGGCTTTTATGCATATTCGGCATCCAACAAGGACTTGAACGCGATGATACGGTCTTTGGAGCAGACCTTGCAGCCCGTATATCCTGCCATCGTTTCGATGGAACCGGTCTCATCCGACCACAGGTTATTCTATGACAAGGAGATTCCGGCGGTTTTCTTCACCACGGGAATGTATCCGGAGTATAACTCTAGCAGAGACACCGAGTCGATAATAGAGTACGATATGCTCGAGAGGGAACTTGAATATATATTCAACTTTACGGTGCATCTTGCCAATTCCGAGGCTCCGCAGTTCAGACCTTCCGAACTCACGGTCAAGAAGCAGCGCCGCCAGAAGGATGTTGTCCCTTATTACGAATGCGATACCAAACCGTCTTTCCTAGGCTCTTCGGACCCGATTTTCTTCCTCAAAAAGTGGGTGTATGTTTACTTGAGGTATCCTAAAGAGGCCGTCCGTGACGGTGTGCAGGGCAGCGTGCCGGTAAGTTTCATCATTGACGAGAGGGGCAAGGTGTGTGATGTCAAGGTCGTCAAGAGCGTAGATCCTCTTCTGGATGAAGAAGCGGTAAGGGTTATTTCCGCTTCTCCTGACTGGAAGCCGGGTCGTGTGGACGGGAAGAAGGTCAAGTCGGAGATGACCCTGTATGTTGACTTTAAACTTGAAAGAAAGAAATAGATATAAAAATGGAATACGATTTCAAATCAATCGAAAGCAAGTGGCAGGCCAGATGGGCCGAGGAAAAGACCTTCAAGGCCGAGGAAAACAGTGATAAACCGAAGTACTACGTTCTGGATATGTTCCCGTATCCGAGCGGTGCCGGATTGCACGTGGGACATCCTCTCGGATATATTGCAAGTGACATTTTTGCCCGTTACAAGAGGCTCAACGGCTTTAATGTGCTCCATCCTATGGGATATGACGCATTTGGCCTTCCTGCCGAGCAATATGCCATTCAGACCGGACAGCACCCAGAAGTGACAACGGACAGGAACGTAAAACGCTATCGCGAACAGCTGGACCGCATAGGATTCTCATATGATTGGGACAGGGAGGTCCGTACCTGTGATCCGCAGTATTACAAATGGACGCAGTGGGCATTCCTCAAGATGTTTGACAGCTGGTATGATCCCGATGCTGATGCGGCTAGACCAATTTCTGAACTTGTCAAGCGTTTCGAAACTACCGGATACGAGGATGTGTCCCCTCAGTCGTGGGCGGAGTCTGACGAAAAGGCCAAGTCTGATATCCTGATGCGCTATCGTATTGCATATCAGGGAGAAACGTCTGTGAACTGGTGTGAAGGACTGGGAACGGTTCTGGCAAATGACGAGGTAAAGGACGGACTCAGCGTGCGTGGCGGATTCCCGGTAGTGCAGAAGAAGATGACTCAGTGGCAGCTCAGGGTTTCAGCATACGCCGGCAGACTTCTTTCCTCTCTCGACAATCTGGACTGGACCGATTCTCTGAAGGAAATGCAGCGCAACTGGATAGGGCGTTCCGAGGGTACTGAAATGGTATTCAACACTATATGTGACGGCCGCGAAAAACCTGTCACTATATTCACTACCAGGGCGGATACCGTATTTGGCGTGACCTTTATGGTGCTTGCCCCGGAGAGCGAACTTGTCCCTGAACTTACCTCGGCGGACCGCAAGGAAGAAGTCGAGGCATATATCAAGGAGGTAGGCAAGAAGACCGAGAGGGAGAGAATCTCCGAGACTAAAACAGTAACAGGCGTATTTTCAGGAGCTTACGGAATCAATCCACTTACCGGTGACAAGATTCCTATCTGGATTTCGGAATATGTGCTCGCTGGTTACGGAACGGGTGCAATCATGGCAGTTCCGGCACACGACAGCCGCGACTACGCATTCGCCAAGAAATTCGGACTGCCGATCATTCCGCTCATCGAAGGCTGCGATGTGTCCGAAGCTTCCTTTGATGCCAAGGAAGGAGTAATGTGCAACTCTGGATTCCTCGACGGTATGCAGGTTTCCGAAGCGATAGAGGCGGCAAAGGATTATGTCGAGGCTCACGGACTTGGAAGACGCAAGACCAATTACAGGCTTCGCGATGCCATTTTCAGCCGCCAGCGTTACTGGGGCGAGCCTTTCCCTATTTACTACAAAGACGGAATCGCCTGTCCTGTAGCGGAGGAAGATCTTCCTGTAAGACTTCCCGAAATCGATTCTTATGCACCTACCGGAGAGGCTCCGCTCTGCAGGGCCAAGGACTGGACATACAAGGGATATCCTCTGGAAACCAGCACTATGCCGGGATTTGCGGGTTCAAGCGCATATTATCTCCGTTATATGGATCCGCACAATGACAAGGCTCTTGTCAGCAAGGAGTCCAACGGCTACTGGCGCTCCGTTGACCTTTATGTCGGAGGTACCGAGCACGCTACCGGTCATCTCATCTACTCACGTTTCTGGAACAAATTCCTCTATGACCTGGGATATGTATGCGAGGACGAACCTTTCCGCAAACTCATCAATCAGGGAATGATACAGGGCCGCTCCAACTTCGTTTACAGGATAGTCGGCACCAACCGTTTCGTCTCATATGGCCTCAAGGACAAATACGAAACCACCGAAATCCATGTCGATGTCAATATCGTACACAACGACAAGCTGGATATCGATGCCTTCAGGGCCTGGAGACCGGAATTTGCCGATGCGGAGTTTGAACTCGAGGATGGACAGTATGTCTGCGGCTGGGCAATAGAAAAGATGAGCAAGAGTATGTACAACGTCGTCAATCCTGACCTCGTATGCGATACTTACGGCGCCGATACCCTGCGTCTCTACGAAATGTTCCTCGGACCTGTCGAGCAGAGCAAGCCTTGGGATACCAAGGGAATTGACGGAGTCAACCGCTTCCTGAAGAAATTCTGGCGTCTCTTCTTCGATCGCGACAACTGGAGCGTTTCCGACGAGAAAGCTGATGCAAAGGAACTCAAGATACTTCACAAGCTGATCGGAAAGGTACGCAGTGACATCGAGCAGTTCTCCTACAACACTTCCATCTCGGCATTTATGGTCGCAGTAGGCGATTTGACTGCGCTCAAATGCAACAAGAGGGAGATTCTGGAACCTATGGTTATCCTGCTGAGTCCTTTTGCACCTCATATCTGCGAAGAGCTGTATCATATGCTAGGTCATACTGACAGCGTGACCTATGCCGCTTTCCCTGAATTTATAGAAGAATTTGCCCGCGAAGACAACGTCACCTATCCTGTGCAGTTCAACGGCAAGATGAGATTTACCGTTGAGCTTCCGCGCAGCGCCAGTCCGGCCGAGGTGGAGGAGTCGATCCGCGCGATGGAGCAGACTGCCAGGTACGTGGCTGACAAGCAGATAGTCAAATTTATCGTTGTCCCGGGAAGGATAGTCAATATTGTAATCAAGTAAGTGTTACTTGGAATATGAACATTAGCAGGAAGAGTATTCTGACATTGTTGAAGGATTATCTTATCATAACCTTCGCTTGTTTTCTTTTCGCCTTTGCGTGGGAGTGCTTCATGATTCCACGAGGCTTGTCGGCAGGTGGAATGATGGGATTTTGTACTGTCCTGCAGTATGCAACGGACGGCCTAATCCAGACCCAGTATTCCTATTTTGTCATAAATGCCCTGCTCATCATACTGGCTGTGCTAGCGATGGGAATAGGCTTCGGATTCAAGACCATATACTGCATAGTGGTCTCCTCGCTGGCTATGGGGATTCTGTCGAACTGTTCTGCTCTCCACTGCGTTGAGGGCGAATTCTTCTATGTCCGTGAGAATATGCTGATTGCGCTTATAGCGGGCTCTCTGGAAGCCGTGGGCATAGGATTGGTTATCCGCAATGGTGGAAGTACCGGAGGAACGGATATCATTGCGCTTATGATAAACAAGTACTGGCCCGTTTCGCTGAGTTCCGCCTTTGCAGTCCTTGACTTTGTAGTCGTCTCCCTGCTTCTTTTCCTTCCGGACAAGTCCTTTGCGGATATGATATACGGCATCGTGGAGATAGCGGTGTTTACCCTGATGATAGACTTTGTTGTGGCCGGAAAAAAATCCTCCTACCAGTTGCTTGTCTTTTCGTCCAAGTATAAGGAGATTGCTGATTATATCATCAATGAAATGGACCGCGGAGTCACTCTCCTCAAAGCTCAGGGCTGGTTTACAAAGAAGGACAAGGACGTGCTGCTCATACTGATCAGCCAGAAACAGCTTCCGGTGCTGTCTCGCTATATCAAGGAAAAGGACCCCAAGGCCTTTATGTCCGTATGTTCGACACACAGCGTGTATGGTGAGGGCTTTGACGAGATAAAGGCGGGTCTGCTGAAAAAGAAAAATGAAATAACACAAAACTGATATGCCTGTATTGAATAAAAGTGTCTGGAAAACACTGTCGGAGTATGCCCTGGTTGCTTTGGGTATATTGATGTATGTCTTGGGATGGACTCTTTTCCTCATTCCAAATAATCTTGTCGGTGGTGGTGTGACAGGTCTGTCCTCCATACTGCAATATGCCACACACGGTGTTATCAATGCGGGATGGTCATACGGAGTCATCAATATACTTCTTCTGATTGTTGCTCTGAGACTTCTTGGCAAGAGCTTCGGTTCAAAGACGATTTTTGCTGTCGTGCTTGCATCTGTCGGCTTGAGTTTCCTTCAGAAAATCATACCTCAAGGCATAATCCAGTCCCTTGCTCTGGAGAACGGCAAACTGATGAGCACCATTATGGGAGGAATGCTTGCAGGAGCCGGCATAGGCATGACCATGTCCCAGGGCGGCAGTACAGGTGGAACGGATATCATAGCGCTGGTTGTCAACAAATACCGCAACGTGTCTCCGGGAAGGATGATACTTTGGATAGATGTAGCCATTATCCTTTCATCTCTTTTCTTCCCTTCTTATATGCCTGACGGTTCCCTTATGGGCTGGTCCGACAAGATTACAACCGTAGTTTACGGTTTTATACTGGTTGTGGTCAACAGTACCGTTCTGGACCTTTACATTTCCGGTTCCCGCCAGTCCGTCCAGCTATTTGTGCTCTCGGACCGCTTTGCTGAGATAGCCGATGCCGTAACCAATGACCTTCACAAGGGCGTTACTGTCCTTGACGGTGAAGGCTGGTACACCAAGCAGAGCAGAAAGGTGCTTATGATCATCACCCGCAAGACAGAACTCAATATCATCCTCCGTTACATAAAGTCAATTGACCCAAATGCATTCCTGTCTGTATCTTCAGTCACAGGTGTCTATGGCAAGGGTTTCGATACAATAAAAGCCAAAACGAAGGAAAAGCATTAAGATTCGTAAAAATAAAACTTTGTTTTATGTTTCATTCCTTTCCGCGTTGGGCCGGGAAGGAATTTTTGTTTTTATTTGGTTAAATTTATTTTGCTTATGAAGAACAAACTATTTTGCTTGAGACAGTGGTCACGGGTGATTGCTGTCCTGACAGTAATCGAGTCACTATGTTTCTTGCGTTTTTGGGGTAAACTTGCATTTTTCCCGGCTCTGTCGATGAGCCTTGCAGCGGGGTGTGCCTCACTGTTGGTGCTTCCTGTCACTTATGAAGGGGAAAGGCTTACGCTGGCATTCCAGATCATGCTTTGCGCTCTTGTTCCCTTAACAGTGCTGCCGGGCTTGTCTCACGCCGTTTCGGTACTGATATGTTCAGTGCCACCGCTTGCCCTGCTTGTTTACCGCTCAGTGACAAAATACCTTTCGGTCGATGCCCTGTTTTCTGACAATTCGGCACGAAGCGAGCTGGAAGACGTCTCCCGTCTTCTGTGGCTGGCACTTTTTCTGACAGCATTGCTCCTCCATTCCATTGCTGATGGCAAAGCGCTTCTCGAAGGGCTGTCCACGGCGGTGTTTGCGGCACTTTTTCCGGCATTATATTACAGGGCATATACGGGACGCAGCCTGACTGTCCCGGCCTCTGTTGAAGAAAAAATCTATAGCAGGCAAGCTCAACTTCGTCGTATGAACTGTCCTGGAGAGGACGATGCGGCCAGAATGGAAAGGATTTACAGTCTTGCCGTATCCTATATGGAAAACCAAAAGCCTTTCCTTTCAAGACAGTTCAGGATGGATGACCTTGCAATGGAGCTTGGAACCAACAGGACTTATCTCTCACATACCATCAACCGCATGTCGGGAAAGGGTTTTCCGCAGTTTGTCAATGGCTACAGGGTTAAATATGCACTGGAATTGATTGAATCGGATCCGGGAATCAAGGTCAAGGACCTGGCAATAATGTGCGGATATAACAATGCCGTGACCTTTTCACTTGCCTTTGAGACCATAACGGGTGAGCCCCCGGGAAAATATTGTCAGAAAATCAGTGCTGAGGCCGCGCTGCGTGACTCTTCTGCCAGAATCAGGAAAACAGCAGTGAAGAAGCACAGAACTGTCAGTGCAGAAACTGCTCCGGAAGCCCCTTCCAGTTCCGGGGAACGGGAGCAAGGATGTCAAGTTCTGTCTTCTTGACAGGATGAACGAAGCGTATGTGTCTGGCGTGCAAGCAAATGCCTGCATCGGGATTTGACCGGGGAGCGCCATATTTGAGATCCCCCTTGATAGGACATCCCATATGGCTGAGCTGACACCTTATCTGATGGTGTCTTCCGGTAAGCAAATCCACCTCCAGAAGGTGATATCTTTCGGTGCTGCAAAGATATCTGTATCTGAGTTTTGCCAGTTTGGCATCAGCGTTTCCGCTTGTCGTGACATAGGATTTGTTCTGTTTCTCGTTGCGTACAAGCATATCTTCCAGCAATCCGCTCTCTTGAGCCGGCTTGTTGCAGCACAAAGCCCAGTAAGTCTTGTGTACTTCTCCGTTCCTGAACATCGCGCCCAACCTCTCAAGCGCCTTGCTTGTTTTAGCCAGTATGCATATTCCGCTTACCGGTCTGTCCAGGCGATGGGGAATGCCGAGGTACACCTTTCCCGGCTTGTTGTCACGTTCGGCGATGAATGCCTTGTAGTTGTCTGCCAGGCATTCGTCGCCCGTCTTGTCTCCTTGGGTTATCTCGCCAACCTTCTTGCAAACAATAAGAAGGTGATTGTCTTCGAACAATATCCGGCTCTCCAGGTCGGAGTATTCTTCGTGGCTCAGTTGTCTGTATTCCATAATGCAAAGATAATGAAGTAAGATGAATAAACTGTCTCTTTTTGATATAATGACTGACATTTTGTCAGAAAAATGATTGTGGCAAATGTTTTGATATTTTGATATGCGTCGTCCGATGACGGAACGACCGGTTTAGAAATCAAAAAAAGGAATTATATTATGGGAAAGATTATTGGAATTGACCTCGGAACCACAAACTCCTGTGTGTCCGTAATGGAAGGCAATCAGCCTACGGTTATCATCAACGATGAAGGTGCACGCACCACTCCTTCAATCGTAGCGTTCACCGCTAACGGAGAGCGCAAGGTTGGTGCTCCTGCAAAGCGTCAGGCCATCACCAACCCTCACAACACGGTGTTCTCAATCAAGCGTTTCATGGGCGAGACCTACGATCAGGTAGGCAAGGAGATTGCCCGTGTGCCTTACAAGGTAGTACGTGGAGACAACAATACTCCTCGCGTTGACATTGACGGCAAGCTCTATTCTCCTCAGGAGATTTCTGCCATCATACTCCAGAAGATGAAAAAGACCGCGGAAGATTATCTGCGTCAGCCTGTTACGGAGGCAGTCATTACTGTCCCTGCATACTTCTCTGACTCTCAGCGTCAGGCTACCAAGGAAGCAGGAAAGATTGCCGGACTCGATGTGAAACGTATTATCAACGAGCCAACTGCAGCCGCCCTTGCATACGGACTTGACAAGAAGAACAAGAATATGAAGGTTGCCGTTTACGACCTCGGTGGCGGTACTTTCGATATCTCCATACTTGAGCTCGGCGACGGTGTATTTGAGGTGCTCTCCACTAACGGTGACACCCACCTCGGAGGTGATGACTTCGACCAGGTGATTATCGACTGGCTCGCATCAGAATTTGCCCGCGATAACGGCGGTCTCGACCTTAAGAAGGACCCGATGGCCCTCCAGAGACTAAAGGAAGCTGCCGAGAAGGCGAAAATTGAGCTTTCAAATGCAGCATCCGCAGAAATCAACCTGCCATATATCACCGCCGTTGATGGAATGCCTAAGCATCTCGTGATGAGCCTGAGCCGCGCCAAGTTCGAAATGCTCTGCGACAATCTCTTCCAGCGCAGTATCGAGCCTTGCCGCAAGGCACTTGAGGATGCTCACCTGAGCGCTTCCCAGATCGACGAGGTACTTCTCGTCGGCGGTAGCACCCGAATCCCTAAAGTTCAGGAACTCGTGAAGAATTTCTTCGGAAAGGAGCCTAACAAGAGCGTTAATCCTGATGAGGTGGTTTCAATCGGTGCCGCTATTCAGGGCGGTGTGCTTGCCGGTGATGTCAAAGACGTGCTTCTGCTTGACGTGACACCGCTCAGCCTCGGTATCGAGACCCTCGGCGGAGTGATGACCAAACTCATCGAGTCCAACACCACCATTCCTGTACACAAGGATCAGGTATTCTCAACGGCAGCGGACAACCAGCCTTCAGTTGAGATCCGCGTACTTCAGGGTGAGCGCCCTATGGCAAAGGACAACAAGCAGATAGGTATCTTCCACCTTGACGGTATTGCACCTGCACCTCGCGGAATCCCTCAGATTGAGGTAAGTTTCGACATCGATGCCAACGGTATCCTCAGCGTCAGTGCAAAGGATAAGAGCACCGGCAAGGAACAGCATATCAGAATCGAGGCTTCAAGCGGCCTCAGTGATGAGGAAATCCAGAGGATGAAGGATGAGGCAAAGGCTCACGAGGAGTCCGACAGGGCTGAGAAGGAAAGGGTTGACAAGATCAACAACGCCGATGCTATGGTATTCCAGACCGAAAAGAACCTTAAGGACTATGGCGACAAACTCCCTGCTGACAAGAAGTCTGCAATCGAGAATGCCTGCAACTCCCTCAAGGAGGCTGTCAAGAACCAGAATATGAGTGATATCGAGAAGTACAACTCTGAACTCGAGGCAGCTTGGCACGCAGCTTCAGAAGATATGGCACGCGCTGCACAGGGCGGTCCTCAGGGTCCTCAGAGCGGTCCTCAGCCTGGTCCGAATCCGCAGGACGGCAACGACCAGCCGGATGAGCAGTAGGAATCCTGCGACGGACATATAATAATGAGGGTGACTTTCACTGCAAAGTCACCCTCTTTTTTTATTGGGCTTAGACCGACTTGGACACTTGCGGCTTTTTCCTGGATCCTATTGCGGCAACGAGTATCGACATCAGCGGCGAGACTATGTTGAAGATGCAGTACGGAAAGTACACGACAGTCGCGACCCCTAGCACCGTCGCCTGGGTCATTCCACACGAATTCCACGGTATGAGCACTGAGCAGACGGTTGCGGAGTCCTCGACGCTGCGGCTCAGCAGCCGGCTTTCGAGAGAATTCTTCCTGTAAAGGTCCTTGAAAAGGCTGGCGGAGAGGATGATGGACAGGTACTGGTCGGCCGTGATGACATTGGAGACTATGCCGGTTGTGACCGTGGCGGCGACCGAAGGAACCCGGCGTCTGATGTGGCGGGTGAGCGCTTCCGTGATGCCCTGGAACATCCCGCTGCCCGTCATTGCCGCACCGAAGGTGACTGCGCAGATGATGAGGAACACGGTGTTGAGCATTCCTCCCATTCCGCGGGTGGCCGTAAGCGTGTTGACGAGTTCTGATCCGGTATCGACGCTTGTGCCCGCAAACCAGCTCATCATCATTCCCTTGATGCAGGCTCCTGTGCTGATGACATCGGAACCTCCTATCGATGCAACTATGCCGGGCTGGAAAAGAAGGGCAGCGAGACCGGCAACAAAGGCGGACACCATCAGCGTGAGTATAGCGGGTACCTTCTTGATTATCAGGAAGAAAGTAAATATTGGAACAATGAGAAGCAGGGGACTGATGCGGAAAGTCGAACGCAAGGCGTCGGAATACTCGGCGGTCGATGGAACGGCGTCGGGATTGTGCATCAGACTGGCAACGAGGAACACGACCAGGGCTACGCTTATCGACGGCACGGTCGTGAACATCATATATCTTATGTGGGTAAAGAGGTCCGTCCCGGATGATGAGGATGCAAGCACCGTGGTGTCTGACAGGGGAGAGACCTTGTCGCCGAAATATGCGCCTGAGATTATTGCTCCGGCCGTCCATCCGGGGGAGAAACCGAGCGCCGTTCCTATTGCCATAAGCGCAACTCCAACCGTCGCTATGGTTGTCCAGGAACTTCCTGTCATAAGGGCGACGGCGGCAGCTATGGCGCAGCTTGCAAAGAGAAATATCCGAGGCGAGATGATCTGCAGGCCGTAGCACACAAGGGTGGGAACTATGCCGCTTATCATCCAGGACCCCGCAACCGCACCTATCAGCAGGAGTATCAGTATGGAAGTCGCTACCGAACTGAAACAGTCGTCAATTGATTTTTCAAAGCTCTTCCAGGATTGTCCGTAGCCGAATATGCCAATCGCAATGGCGAGCCCTGCGGATAGCAGAAGAGCGACCTGACTGCCGCCTTCAAGAGAGTCGCTTCCGAAGAAATGGATGACAACGACAAGAAGCGCGGCAAGAAAAACTAGCGGTAAGCAGGATACCGCCCAATGGGGATGTTCAATATGGTTTTTCATCGGGTACAAACTTACGAAAAATAACTTATATTTGTAGTTCTGTTCATTAAAAGCACAGTACAATGAGACATTTTACACTTCCAAAAGACGGAGGTTTGAAAGAGAACCTGATCCCAAAGGGTATATTGCACCGCTTTGAGAAGATTGAGGTTGAAATACGTGAACAGCAGGAAGATGCGAGTGCTGAGGTTGCCGACCTCATATGCCGTGAGATAGAAAGCTTCAGGCAAAGAGGCCAAGGCCGCTGCTTCCGACTCGGCTTGTCCACCGGCAAGAGCCCGCTCACGCTTTACCGCATTCTCGCCCGCCGCTACGAGGAAGGAAAACTCTCATTCAAGGACGTGGAAGTCTTTTCAATTGACGAATACTACCCTATAGGGAATAATTCTCCCCAGAGCCGAAACCGCAGGCTCCTTGCCGAGCTGCTGGACAAGGTCGATATCGCAAGGGAGAATGTGCACATTCCCAACGGCACTCAATCGGTGACGGATATCAGCTCCTACTGTTCGGAACTGGAAGCGGGCGCGCGCAACCTGGACTTGCTGATTGTCGGTATGGGCCGCGAGGGTCAGGTTGGCTTTAACGAAAGCGGAACCTCCGAACAGAGCCGGACGAGAACTGTTCTGCTGTCCTACAAGCAGAGGAAGATACAGGCAAAGAATTTCAACGGCTCGATGATAGATACGCCAAAGATGGCGCTGACCCTCGGCATAGGAACGATGCGGAGCGCATCTAAGATTGTCATACTTGCCTTCGGCGAAGACAAGGCGTCCGCGGTCAAGGCCGTTTCCGAGGGAGAGAGAAGCGTCAGTTGCCCTGCATCGCTTTTCCAGGGACATCCCGACATCAGGATGTTTACCGATGACAATGCCGCATCGCTTCTTACCCGCGTCGAGGCGCCGTGGCTCATCGGACCTTGTGAGTGGACCCCGAAATTCAAGCGCAAGGCAGTGGTTTGGCTCTGTCAGAAACTTCACAAGCCTATACTCAAGCTCAGCTTGGAGGACTATCTGGAAAACAGTCTCGACGAACTGATAGACGTTTGCGGACCTTACGACAAGGTCAACATCGACATATTCAACGACTTGCAGCACACGATCACCGGATGGCCGGGCGGCAAGCCAAATGCCGATGACAGTACGCGTCCGGTACAGTCTTCGCCTTATCCGAAAAAGGTGCTCATACTGTCCCCTCATCCGGATGACGACGTTATCTCCATGGGAGGTACCTTCATACGTCTGGTGCATCAGGGACACGACGTGCACGTCGCCTACGAAACCTCGGGAGACTTGGCAGTTCACAACGACGTGGTAGTCCAGCACATGGATGCCGCCGCGCTCCTGGGGCTCGGTGACCAGCGTGCCAGGGTAGAGGAACTCATTGACAATCGCGTACCGGGCGACCCGGAAAATCCTGAACTTCTTGCTATCAAGGCCGCAATCAGGCGCTCTGAGGCAAGGGGGGCGGTGCGCAGTTTCGGGCTCGACTGCGATAGCAAAGTGCATTTCCTCAACCTTCCGTTCTACGAGTCGGGCGGAATAAGCAAACTGCCTTGTACTCAAGTGGATGTGGACATCATCAAGGACCTTATGCGTTCTCTCAGGCCTGACCAGATATATATGGCGGGAGACCTTGCAGACCCTCACGGAACTCACCGCGTCTGCACCGAAGCCGCTCTCGAGGCGCTCGAGCAGTTGCGCGAAGAGGGCGAGGACTGGGTTTCCGGATGCTATGTCTGGATGTACCGCGGAGCCTGGATGGAGTGGGAACTCGGCAAGGTCGATATGGCTGTGCCTCTGAGTCCCGAGGAGGTCGTCGAGAAGCGCTACGCAATCTACCACCACCTCTCGCAGAAGGATATAGTCCCGTTCCCGGGCGATGATCCGAGAGAATTCTGGCAGCGCGCCGAAGACCGCACTTCAAACACCGCCCGCCTTTACGACGAACTCGGAATGGCCGAATACCAGGCTATGGAAGTGTTCCTAAGACTGTATTGAGGTGGCGATTCAGGGTAAATTCACTTCCTCGACTCTCCAGGATGCCGTTGAGTCGATAAGCTCCCTTCCCGGCGTGGGCTCCCGCAGCGCGCTGAGGCTTGCGCTTCATCTTCTTAAACAGCCAAGGGAGAACATATTGCATTTTGCCGAATCGGTGAGCCGTCTGGCGACGGACGTGCGCTACTGCAGCGTTTGCCATATGATCAGCGATACCGACATTTGTCCGATTTGCGCAGATACAAGGAGGCTGCAGTTTCAAATCTGCGTGGTGGAAAGTGTCCGCGACGTGATGAGCATAGAGGCGACCGGTCAGTACCACGGGGTGTACCACGTACTTGGAGGAATCATCTCGCCCATAGCTGGCGTTGGCCCTTCTGATCTGACTATCAAGGAGTTGGTTGCGAGGGTGGCCGAAAAGAATCCATCCGATACTGAGGTGATCCTTGCCCTTAGCGGCGATGTCGAGGGTGAAACCACCTGCTTCTATATCTACCGTCAGCTGGAAAGATTAGGATGCCGCATCACTACGCTTGCGAGGGGACTTGGATTTGGCGACGACCTCGAATATGCCGACAGCCTTACCCTCGGGAGGAGCATAGCCGGCAGGCAAGAATTTAAACCCTAATCCAGCAGCAGAACGCAGAACGCAATGATGCTCAAGACCGTTCCGCCTGCGATTTCCGCGGCGCGGCCGAAGCGTCTGCCCAGTGTCCTTCCGCCAAAGATTCCTGCGACTACCGAAATGAAGGTGACTGCAAATACAGCTATGAAAAGGGGCAGAAAGCCGGCAGTGGTCTGACCTGCCATCGATTCGGAGACTCCGACTGCGAGAGCGTCTATGCTGGTTGCGATTCCTCCGAGTATGATGTTTCGGGCGCCGTTGAGGTCGCGAACTTCCTCCTTTCCCCTGAATCCTTCCACAATCATCGAAATGCCCACATAGAGCAGCAAGACAAATCCTATGATGTGGGATACCTTGCTTACAAGGCCGGAGAGTGCGTTCCCGAAGAGGTATCCGACCAAGAGCAGAAGAGCCTGGATGATTGCAAATGAAAGGGCTACGATGCCGACATTCTTCCAGTTAATGTTCTTTATCGTTATACTGGAGCACAGAGAAACTGCCAAACAGTCAGCGCAAAGGGAGATGGCTGTCAAAAGTGATTCAATTATTCCCATATCAGGGTTCAAATTTACAAAAAAAACCATATATTTGCGGGCTGACTTCTCCGTAATGTCAGCCTGACCCGTAGGGGAGTCCCGGAGACTTCCAAGTTGAACCCTCCCGAGTGCAGTCGGGAACAATATGCACGGCTGATGATTAAGATTTTCTACAGACAAGGAGACGGAATCGTTTCAACCACGTCTAAAACGGAGTTTGCCGCCATCGGCAAAGAAAGAGTGCTCTGGATTGACCTCATCAATCCGGAAGGTGATGAAAAAAGGGCTGCGGAGTCATTTCTGGATACTGAGATTCAGAGCCGTGCCGAGGCTGAGGAAATTGAGAGTTCATCACGTTTCTACGAAGAGGACAATGCGATTTTTGCCAACACCAACTTCCTGTCGCCTGCCGGTGACGAGATGTCGGCGGAGACCGTTTCGTTCATTCTCGTAGATGGAATCATCACAACGCTGCGCGAAAATCCCATCAGGTCCTTCGATACACTCCAGCTCAAGATCCAGGCTCGTCCCGACCTGTTTCCTGACGGGTTCACGGTCTTTGTAGAGATAATGGACAAGCGTGTCGATCTGGATGCCGATATGGTGGAGCTTATCTCCAAGGATGTCAGTCAGTTCAGCAAACGCATCAATCAGCAGGAAGATATCAATGAGGAATTTCTCCTGGATATCAATCAGTTGCAGGAAAATGCGATGTTTGTGAGAGAGAGTGTGGTGGATAAGCAGCGTCTGGTTTCCAATATACTCAAGAGCAAACGATGCCCTAAAGATACCGATATCAGGGAAGATCTCGGAATTATACTTCAGGACATCGCCTCACTTATCAACCACGTCAATTTCAATTTCGAAAGGCTTGAGTATCTGCAGGATACCGTGCTCGGAATCATCAATCTCGAC
>SFJA01000013.1 GCA_004556005.1 Bacteroidales bacterium
ATAGCTATTTTCTTTGGATTTGCAACACCTATCTGATACTTTTATGTCTTTTGCTTCCGTTATTTGCCGTTGACTGCACTTGGCGTCCAATTGCGCAGAAATCGCAGCACCTTGTTTCTGCTATAACTGTCGCCTTCTTCAAGGAAACTTGAGTCTTGTATGTGCAGTACTCTTCCTTTTCCGTCAAGTACGATGAGTACCGGATATCCGAAGCGGCCTGGATTGCCGAGCCTTTTTAGCAGTTTGTCGGTTTTTGCCTGCTCCGCGCTGTCGCGGTTTCTGATCCTCGGGTTGTAATTGACATGGATAAACTTGTAATTGTCCTTAATCAACTTTGATATTTCCTCGTCCTGACTGACAAATTGTGCAAGGCGCAAGCACCATTTGCACCAGTTTCCTCCCAATTGGCATAATACATATTGTCTTGATTGACTTGCACTTGCAATTGCGTTGTCAAGTTGGACCAGTGGGTCTATGGTCTCGTCGTAAACTTATTTCAGGTTTTCCTGAGCCGATTCAGTTGCTGCCGCTCCGACAGGACTGAACAGGATGGTAAGAAGAGCAATTAATTTGTACATTGTTATGATTCGTAAAAAACAGTTCTAAATTTACGAATTAATTAGCAAATCGCGAAGAACGATACTTGAATTATGGTTATATTTGTCGAGCTAAATTGAAATTGAAATGGAAATCAAAGATCTTCCGGTCCTGCTGCTTACCGGTTATCTGGGCAGCGGTAAAACGACACTGTTAAACAGGATTCTGACTAATCGTAAGGGCATACGCTTCGCGGTGATAGTCAATGATATAGGTGAAGTGAACATCGATGCTGACCTTATTCAGCAGGGAGGCGTTGTCGGGAAAAAGGATGACAGTCTTGTTGCCCTTCAGAACGGCTGTATATGTTGCACGCTCAAGATGGACCTCGTTGAGCAACTGCGTGATATATGCGCTATGCAACGCTTTGATTATGTGGTCATTGAGGCCAGTGGCATCTGCGAGCCGGAGCCTATCGCCCGGACCATCTGCTCCATTCCGTCCATCGGAATCGAATACATCAAGGACGGTATGCCTAAGCTTGACTGCATCGCAACTGTAGTCGATGCACTCAGGATGCAGGACGAATTCTCCTGCGGAGAGGGCCTTCTCGGTGGCAATATCGGCGAAGAAGACATCGAAAACCTTGTAATCCAGCAGATTGAGTTCTGTAACATAGTGCTGCTGAACAAGGCCTCAATGGTTACGGCCGCGGAACTCGGTCGCATACGCAGCATCATTCATACCTTGCAGCCTGAAGCAGAGATACTTGAGTGTGATTACTGCGATATTGAACTTGACAAGTTGCTCAATACGGGCTTGTTTAACTATCAGCAGATTTCCGGCTCGGCAACCTGGATAAAGGAGGTCGAAAAGGCTCATGACGACCACGATGATGACGATGAACATCACAGAGACGAGCTTCACGAAGATGACCACGAACTCGACCATCATCACGATGACCATGACGGCGAAGAACATCACCACGACCACGACGGCGAAGAACATCACCACGACCACGACGATGACAAGCACGGCCACCACCATCATCACCATCATCACGATGGGGAAGGGGAGGCTGAAGAGTATGGCATAGGCACATATGTGTATTATAACCGTAGGCCGTTCGATATCAATAAGTTCGACAATTTTGTGGCGAAGCATTGGCCTAAGGGTATAATCAGGGCCAAGGGAATCTGTTATTTTGACTCTGATTATGACAAGTGCTATCTTTTTGAACAGGCTGGAAAGCAGGTTTCCATGCAGGATACGGGCTTGTGGTATGCCACGATGCCTAAGGACGAGCTTGCCGTTATGATGATTGAGGATCCTACTCTTGCCCGTGACTGGGACCCGGTTTATGGCGACAGGATGGAGAAACTTGTTTTTATCGGACAGCATCTTGACAAGGAGGCAATCAAGTCTGCTCTCGATGCCTGTCTTGTCTGATTAATCTTTATAAATTGAAATGGAAAGATATATACACAAAGTCCGTTATTATGAGAGTGATGCAATGGGTATAACGCATCATTCCAATTACATACGCTTTATGGAAGAGGCCCGAATCGATGCTCTGGACAGGGCTGGATACGGCTTTGAGAAGATGGAGGCTGACGGTGTGAGTTCTCCGGTGGTTAGTTTGAGCGTCAATTATCGCAGACCGACGAAGTTCCAGGATAAAATCTCGATCGAATTGAAGGCGCTGGACCTGGATAGCGTAAAGGTCCGTTTTGCGTACAAGATGTATGTTGGAGAGACTCTGGTTTGCACTGCTGAAAGTACCCACGCATTCTACAAGAACGGCCGCCCTCTGCCTTTGTCCCAACTCTATCCGGAACTTTGCGAAAAACTCGCGGCGGAGCAGTAATTCTATGCAAACGCCATTTCAAAAAACACAAGGGCGACATATCCGATTACCAGCGAGAATGTCGCCTGTTTTTCGTATCCGTGCGAATGCGTCTCAGGAATCATCTCATCGCTGACAACGTACAGCATTGCACCTCCTGCAAATGACAGCATTACCGGAAGCAACACTTCGGATATAGCTCCTATCCCGTATCCTATCCAGACTCCGATTACTTCCAGCATTGCTATCGAAAGCGAGATAATCAAGGTGCGCATTTTGCTGACTCCGGCGAGCAGAAGGGGAGCGATGATTACCATTCCTTCCGGTATGTTCTGCAGGGCAATTCCCAGAGTAACCGCCCAAGCGTCATTGCTTTCTGCTGCATTGAATCCTACTCCGGCCGCAATTCCTTCAGGCAGTTTGTGCAGCGCAATCGCCATTACGAACAGCAGTATATGATTGATTGATGAGTTGTTACGATGCACTTCGCTGTCCAGCCCGGTAATTTTGTGCAGATGCGGAGTCAGACCGTCGAGCAGATTGAGGAAGAGGATTCCTCCGATCACGCCAATCAGCACTATCCACCAGCCCCGTGCGCCTACCGATTCGGCAGCGGGCACGATCAGTCCGACGGTTGACGCTGCCAGCATTATTCCGGCACAAAACCCCAGAACCGAGTCGTTCCATTTGTGAGGCAACTCCTTGACAGCAAAGCCAATAAGTGAACCGATCAGCGTTGAGACCGCGAGACCAGCCGCGCTTATCCATACTTGAACCATATCCATTTACATTATTTTCGAAACGCAATATAATAAAAAGCAATTGATTTATTGCCTAAATAATTCGTAAATTCGCAAGCGTTATCATGGACGGAGCCTGTGCAAATAAGATTTTCAATCCTGAACATGACCAATGTCTGGCTAACGGCAACTGCAATTACGACCCTCCGCAGTCTTCGCTAAGACTAAGCCGTGACTGCGCTGCCATTATGGACTGGCTGCCCCCTGAGGGCAACCGGCCAGCGGTCTGGGGCTGGGATTCAGTTGTCCGCAACCGACTCGCGTCCTCAGGATTGAGCAACCTCCCCGATGAAGGCGAGTTGCAAGCAATACGGGAACTGTCCCATCGTCGCGTCGCAATCGAGGCTAAGCGCTTCATAATCGATTCAATCTCTTCCACTGCCAACGCTGCTTCCATACTGCCGTACATCTGCGACTCGCAGCCGGCAGAATTGGCGGAGCTCGCTGACGTTCGTGAGTACTGCCGCAAGCACGCATCCATAGTCCTCAAAGCTCCCTGGTCGGGCAGCGGCAAAGGATTGCGTTGGATTAGGACGGAACAATTCTCCCGTAACGATGAGCATTGGTGCCGGAAGCTGATTGCTAAGCAGGGGAGTGTGATCGCGGAGAGGCGAAGGCGGGTAGTGCGCGATTTTGCGATGCTGTATTATATTGGTGCTGAGGGAGTTGTGTCGGAAGGTATGTCGTTGTTTCTGACGGATAATGGTGCTTATCGCGGGAATGTGCTTGCCTCGGATATTCAGATAATGCGTGAATTGACGCACTATGTTCCTGAGATTGTGATTCTTGCCGTAGAGTCTGCGCTTCGTTCTTTTATCGAGTCGCGATTTGTCGGCCGATATGTCGGGCCTCTGGGCGTGGATATGTACATTTGTGATGGCGGGGAGTCGGATGCCGCTCCCGGGGCTATCCTTCCGGAAAGGCAGTTCCAGCTTGTTCCTTGTTCCGAATTTAACGTCCGCAACACAATGGGCCGACTTGCCAGACGATATTTCGACTTAGCAGTTTCAAGCCCCGAACATAGCGGCAGGAGAGAAGATGAAGCGCTTTTGCTTCTGATGCTTCATTCTGATACAAATTCCGGTCTGCGAGGGCTTGTAAAAGGTGCCGAGTGCATTCTTACTGAAATGACGGATGAAAGTCTGTATGCCGTGGCGGTGTTTGCAGGAGACAATTCCTGCAAAACACAAATAACCCCCGAACTTCACAGCTCAGGGGATACTTGAATCTAACCTATATTAACTTTGTTTGCCTATGAAAATGAAAAACCATTCGATTCATATTAATTTCAAAGTCTGTGCCAAAACAATGAAAGTTTGTATTTTCTGTTCAGCCAACAATGCAATTGATGCAGTTTTTTTTAGAAAGACCGAGGAACTTGGGCGATATCTTGCCGAGCGCGGTCATATCCTGGTTTATGGTGGCTGCAACCAGGGCCTTATGGAATGTGTATCCAAAGCCTGTGCCTTGGCGGGCGGTCATACTATAGGCGTTGTTCCTTCTCTCGTGGAGTCCGGAATCAGCGCTAGCGAGTATATGGACGAAAGGATTGACGTTAGCACCCTAAGCGAGCGCAAGCAGAAGATGATGGACATCTCGGATGTCTTTATCGCCCTGCCCGGTGGGATAGGGACTCTTGATGAAGTTTTTTCAGTAGCTGCCTCTGCAACAATTGGTTATCATACAAAGAAGGTCATCCTTTATAACATCGGCGGATTCTGGAATCAGACCCTCCTGATGCTGGATGACCTTCGTTTGCGAGGTATGCTCCGTGGGGAGCTTTCCCGTTACATTGTATCGGCTGATTCTTTGGAAGAACTAGACGCCTTGCTTGCCGGCTGAATAGCCTCCTTGTAAGGAGCTATTCGGCAATCTCCTCGCTCTGCTTTGAGAGGGTGATGCTCTGGCTGCCGTCCTCGTTGCTGAGTATGAGGCATCCGTCCTCGCCGAACTGGTATTTGTTAACTTCTGAAAGAAGCTCCACATACCTGCGCTCGATGACCATTGTGATGGAGTCAGCCATCATCCGTGTCATTGCAGCGTCACCGAAGCTGATGCTTCCGTCCTTGGCCTTGTATCCTCCGTTCAGCAGGTTGGCTCCCGCTACTCCGGAGTAAGTTGATTCTGCCGTGTCGAAACTGATGCTCGGCTGTTTCCAGGCGGCTTTGACATTGTCGATTCCTGTCATCGTCTCGATATTCCAGGTTCCTTGAAGTGCGGCAGAGTCGTTGCCGCCGGAGCAGGCTGCCAATGTGAGTGCGCCTGCGATGATTGCTGTGATTGCTTTGATTCTACTCATAATTTTTTGATTTTAAATATTCTGCAAATACTCTTGCTGCACTTTCCACCTTCTGTGCGCAAGGTCTTGCCTTGTAATACTCTGCATTGCGTTCAGATGCGGCCGTGCCGGGTGTCACCGGGCATCCCTTGAGCAGTTCTGCGCAGATGATCGATCCGTTGCGCTGCCTGAATGTTTCCACGAGTTCCTGCACTATCTTGTAACAGCCGCTCTTTGCCGAAGCCGAACCTTCAGGATCAGTGTCGAGACCTGCGAGCATCACGACTCCGGAAACCGCACCACACATCATCCGCATACGGCCTACTCCTCCTCCGAAGCCTGTTGCCATACGGCAGGCAGTCTTAGGATCAACTCCATAAAGGTCGGAGAATGCCATCACGACGCTCTGGGAACAGGAGTATCCCTGCATAAACAGCTCTACGGCCTGCTGTACCCTTTCTTCCAGTAAAGCATTGTCCATAATTATATGCTAAAGTTATGATAATGAGGACCGAACCTTTCATATGCCGCCCTGTCGAGCGCTTCTCTGTCGTCGGGATGGGCGATGCTGGTCAGGAGTTTGGCACGTTCCTGCAAACTGCGGCCATAGAGATCTACACAGCCAAATTCGGTTACAATCCAGTGTGCGTCGGATCTCGGGGTGACGACTCCGGCGCCCGGGTGCAGCTGAGGTACAATCTTTCCCTGGCCCTTGAGGGTGCGGGAGGCGAATGCGGTGATGCACTTGCCGCCTTCGGACATATTTGCGCCGCGGACGAAGTCGAGCTGGCCGCCGGTGCCGCTGAATATTCGCATTCCGATGGAGTCGGCGCAAATCTGGCCGGTGAGGTCGACCTCAACAGCGGAGTTGATTGCCTTCATATGAGGATTGCGGGAGATGACCCAAGGGTCGTTGGCGTATTCGATAGAACGCATATTCACTTCCGGGTTGTGGTCTATGAAGGAGTAAACATCCTGACTGCCAAGCAGAAACGAGGATACGACCTTTCCGGTGTCGATTTTTTTGCGACGGCCGTTGATGACTCCGGACTTGATGAGCCTCAGCAGTCCGTCTGCAAACATTTCCGTGTGCAGTCCGAGGTCCTTGTGCCCCGCGAGCTGGGATGCAAGTGCATTTGGCAGGGCTCCGATTCCCATCTGCAGGCAGTCTCCGTCGTCGATGAGCGATGCACAATTCTTTCCTATCTGCACCTCGAGTTCCGTCGGTTCGGCGAAGTGTGCTGTTACCAGCGACTCGTCATCCTGCACGAGATAGTCAAATTCCGAAAGCGGAATCGACTCTCCGTACGAATACGGCACGTTGGGGTTTACGACTCCTATGACAATTCTTGCACATTCTATCGCTGCAGGGGAGCAATCCACTGAAGTTCCGAGACTTACCATTCCATTTTCGTCCGGGAGGGAAATGTTTACGAGAGCTGCTTCAAGCTTTATCGCTCCACTTCTGTAGAGTCTTGGAGTCTCTCCGAGGTGTACAGGAAGGTAGTCGGCGTATCCGGCATTTACGTTTGCGCGTACATTCGGTCCGATGAAAAAACCCTGGTCAAAGAAGATTCCTTCATATTCCGGTGCGCTGTATGGCGCAGGACCTTCGGAGTGAAAGTGGTGGAAATGCAGGTCGGTGACCTCGCCCCTGTCTGCCCTGCGGCAGAGCGCCCGGATAAGGCAATGAGGCACGCTTGCAACGCTGCTGAGGTGAATATGGGAGTGTGATGAGATGTGGCTTACTGCCTCATCTGCAGAAACGAATCGGATATCCATCATAATATAGTAGGTTTACAACCGTGCAAATTTAACAAATTTATCTAATTTTGCATCCTCTATCCAAGTGCTTATGGAAGATAAGAAGAAGGTTCTATCATTTGTTGCTGACGTAGGTCACACTCTGTTGGAAAACGGGGCCGAGATCTTCAGGGTTGAAGAGACTATGGCAAGGGTTTCAGAGCATTATGGGGCCGGCGATTCGGATTTTTTTGTGCTCAGCAACGGCATTTTTACCACAGGCGATTCGTACGCCAAGTCCGAATACATCCCAATAAGAGGCTCGCGTCTCGACAAGGTAGTTGACGTCAACCAGCTTTCACGAGATATCGTTGCACAGGATCTCCCTCTGGAAGAGGCCATCCTCCGTCTGGAAGCAATAAAGAACAAGGCGTCCAGTCCAATCTGGGTGCGTCTGCTCTCCGCAATGCTGGGTTGTAGCGCGTTCTGTATCATTTTTGGTGGCGGACTTGCCGACTGTATTGTTTGTATGGCAACCGCCATCCTCCTTTGCCTCTTTATGGTCTTTTTTGCAGATCGCTTTTTTACAAAGACGCTCAGCAACCTGCTAGGGGGAATGCTTGGCACTCTCTTGTGTATCTTTCTGTACAGCAGTGGTTTGGGAAGTAGTTTGCCGAATATGATTGTCGGCACCATGATACTTCTCATTCCCGGGGTGGCTTTTACCAACGGCCTTAGGGACATATCCAATGAGGATTACCTTTCCGGAAGCACCCGCCTTGTCGATGCGCTTGTGGTATTTTTCTGCATTGCTCTGGGGGTATGTCTTGCATTTATCATCCAAGGTGCGGTTTCGGACGGACTTGTTGTCCTTCATGGTCCCAAGACCAATCCAGTCACTGCCTGTTATCCATTCCAACTTGCCGCAGCTTTTATCGGTACGACATTCTTTGCCATCCTTTTCGGATCTCCTTACAGGAACAGCCTTCTGTGCGGTGCTGTCGGTATGTTCGGCTGGCTTGCGTTTCTTCTTGTTACAAGACTGACCGACACCGGAGTCGTGCTAGGAACATTTATTGCCGCAGTACTGGTCGCTGTGCTTTCCAGGGCTGCGGCAAGGATTCAGAAATGTCCCGAGATAGTTTACCTTGTTTGCGGAATCTTCCCTCTGATACCGGGTGGCGGGGTTTTCTGGAGTTCTTATTTCCTTGTTTCAGGACAGTTGCACTTGGCTCTTTCTTCAGGTTTTACCGCCGTCAAGATTACTATCGCCATTGTATTTGGCATCATAGTCGCCGATAATGTCATCTGGCGTCGCAAGGCTTTGCCTTATACAAGGTAACTACTTGACTTGGATGCACTTGCTTCCGCTGTTCGGAGTCGCCAGATAAAATACCTGGTTGCCGTTCATCCTGGTCTTGACATTGATGGCGGCTCTGCTCTTACCCTCGAGTCTGTCGAGGAACGGCTCAACAGGGAATGATACCCACTGCCAGTAGTCAAGTGATGATACGTCTCCATTGCTCTTGTGCGCAAGCGTGAGCTTGAGTTCTTTCTCGTCTCCGGTATCCTGTGTGTTGAGAGCAAGGGTAAAGTCGTGCTTCTCGTGCTTGTTTGCGTTAAATCCTACATAGATGTTGAAATACTTTGGTGTGGTCTGAGGGGTGTACGGACTGGTATTTACGCTAACGCCCTCCACTCCGAGATCTGCAAGTGCCTCGCTTCCGCTTACAATTGCGGTGTTGCCGATAACCACATTGGTATCAATCTGATAGAGCTTGATCTGGGTTGTCTGAGTAAGCTCTTCCTCTTCCTTCTGGATGCTGAAATAAAGAACTACTCGCTGTCCTTCCCTGGCCTTGAATGCCGCCGGTGCCGGCGAGTCCGGAATGAGGAGCCTGGCATCGTCGGTGATGTATGTCAGTTTGCTGTTGTCATTTGCACCGTTCTTGTTAACGGTCGCGAAACTGTAGTAGATGATTTCGTCCTTGCCTGAATTGTTGGTACAGGAAACGGAGCCAATCAATGCAGCGAAGGCTGCCAAAAGAGTAATAAAACGTGTCTTCATAATCTATTTTTATTCTTTGTTTTACTGAATAACCAACATTATAACGCCGGAATTGATGAAATACTGCGTGAAAATATGATTTATAGAGAAAAACCGAGTCCTATGCTCAATCCGACGCTGAGCGGATTGTCGGTCCTGATTGTCTTGAGCCTGCTTTCGGTCAGGTAATAGGAGATTTCCGGCTGCGCATACATATATATATGGTCAGCGGCTTTCCACTGCACTCCTGCGTTTGCCCCGAGCGAAACCAGCACTCCCTTTTCGCTGACCTTATTGCCTGCAACCCTTGCGTCCGCTGCCCATTCCAGCTTTCCGCCTGCCGAAATATAGGTCGAGAATGCAGAATTGCTCCCGAACGAGTATCTGATGCGCAGGGGAATTCCTACGTACTGCACGCGCTGTTCGTCGGTTTTGACGTGCCCCTGGAAGAGCAGTTGCGAGCGCAGGTAGCTGTAGCTGACGCCGCTTTCGATGGAAAGGCAGCCCTGGTTGACGCCGGCGCCCCCGGACCTGTGCCACAGCGGTATGTTCAGTACCAATTCTGCTCCGATGGGGGCACTGTGCTTGAACTGTGCGTCTTCGTATCGTCCGGTGTCGATAGTGTTGCTTTCCAGTCCAGATGGCTGCATAAGAGAAGCCCCGAGTGGCGATGCCTTGAAGGTTGTTGCACTGGCTCTGCCGCCGTTGATGCCGCCTTTAGTTCCCGCAATACCGTTCACTGCAAGATAGGCGCTGATTTTCTGCCTTTTGCTTATCTTCTCCTGCAGTGTTACTTCAGCATAATAATCATCCAAAATCGCAGTTTTGTCGCCGGCAAACTGAGAGTCCGTAGTTGTGGATTCGCTGCCCTTGGAACCAATGCTGACTTCTGGCTTTGTCTCGCCGCTGGCAGGGTTACTCCCGCTTGCTTCAGTTACGGCGGTGCTACGATTGCCGCTGTAACTGTTTGCGACCTTGACGCCGTACAACTGACCGCCCGTTGCAGGTGACTCGCCGCTCCCAAAGTTCTCGCCAGTCGCTGAGGGTACTATGACTTCCGCCTTGCCTCTGGCATCGTTGAGGTCAGACTGGCTCTCAATGCTGGCGAGCAGGGGAGTGTCGCTGGTCTCAGGGCTTTCCGGACTCGGACCGATATAAAGTAACGCTGCAATTGCCGCCACTGATAGTATTGAACTAGCGGTATATGCAATGCGTCTTACTCTGGCGCGTCTTTTTAAAGATGCTGAAACGCTTGACCAGCCTGCTGTTGCTGACCCGGAGTCTGCAACACTCTCAGCTTCGGCAGCCAAGTATTTGTCCCGTATGTCTTTATCCTTCATTATATCAAGTTTTTCTTTTGATATTCCCTAATTTTATCATTCAGAATCATCCGTGCTCTTGCGAGATTGGCAGACGAGCTTTTTTCCTTGATTCCCAATATTTTTCCTATTTCGGCGTGTGATAGTTCGTCAATTACATACATCTTGAAAACCGTTCCGTACATTGGTGGAAGTTGGTCAATCATGTTCTTTATTACTTCCGGAGGGATGTCCGGCATATCTTCTTGCTCGTCTGTATCCGGGATTGTGCTGGTGTCGAAATTATCGTCTTCATTATTTCTCAGCCGCCTCCGTTTGGCAATACTGTCGAAGCAGAGATTGATTGTGAGCCTTGCCATCCAGCTGTAGAGCGACCCTTCTCCCGTGTATCGGTATTTGCGTATGTTTTCCAGAATCTTGACAAATGCGTCGTGCATAGTGTCTTCGGCACTCTGCTTGTCCTTGCAGTAACGGCGACATATAGCCAGCAGACGGGAACTGTAGCGTCTGTATAGTTCCTCGCCGGCCGATGCGTCACGTCTTGCACATTTCTGTGCCAACGTCAAGTCATCCGTCATTGTCTGAATCACGCAATAATAACTGAACGGAATGTGAAATACTGCGTCAGGACTGTCAAATTATTCCTTGCCTGACTCCGGATATACTTTTTCGTATATATCTTTCATTACCAGTCCTGCAAGAGTCAGACCGAAAATGCCCGTGATATGCGAAAGAGAGCCGTTTACCTGAGCGTGCCCGTCGGTGCTGACAGGGTGCAATTCTTCTTCGCCAAGATTGGGCAGCACTTCCTCGCTGTAAACGCAGCGGAATTTGTGAGCAGGGTAGGTTTTGCGCTGCTTGCAGCGTTTACGGAGCGCAGCCCCGAGAGGGCAGCCGCGTACGTTCCAAAATTCGGCTACCTTAATCCGGGTCGGATCAACCTTGAGGGCAGCTCCCATCGAGCTGAAAAAGACTGCTCCGCTCTGGCAGGCCCGGAGTATGAGCGAATACTTGTCCTTGAAGGAGTCGATGGCGTCTATGATGTAGTCGTAACTGCCGAGATTGAACTGTTTGTGGTTCTCGTCGCAATAGTGGCTGCAAATTGTCTGGATGCTTGCATTGGGATTGATTGCGAGCAGTCTTTCTTTCATAACTTCGGTCTTTGGCTGTCCGACGTTGAGCGAGGTCGCCATCAGCTGGCGGTTGACATTGCTTGAACTTACATTGTCAGAATCGACAATTGTCAGTTGTGTGATTCCAGAACGGAGCAGGCTTTCTATGCACCAGCTGCCCACGCCTCCTATGCCAAAAACGATAACTTTGACCTCTTCGAGCCGCTTAGTCATCTTGCTGCCCAGCAAAAGCTGCGATCTATCATAAATATTGCCTTCCACTTTGGTATTCAATTAATAAAACTATTATGTTATTAGTGGTAACATTTTTGTTAATGCCGTTTTGCGGTCATTTTCAGCTCAAAATCAGTATCCGTACACCTTTTTGTTGCGTATAAGGAATGTGGCAGAAACGATAGCGCTGCAAAGCTCAGCTGCCGGCATTGCGAGCCATACTCCATCCAATCCTAGTATCAAAGGCAGCAACAGTACTGCAATCAACTGGAATCCGAACATTCTTGAGAATGATATGATTCCGCTTGTCTTTCCGTCATTGAGAGCGGTAAAGAACGAGGATGCAAATACATTGAACCAGCTTCCGAGGAAGCCGACAGAATAGAGTGCAAAGGCTCGTTCAGACATCTTGCAAAGCGCCTCGTCATAGCCGGTGAATATCCTTGCAATCCACCCTGACATAAGTATAGCTGCACTTGTCAGGACTATGGCCGCGCAGGAAAGCAGAATCAGGCTTCTTCTTTTGAGATTGTGCAGTTCCTTTTTGTTTCCGGCTCCATAGTGATATGCAATTACCGGCATCACTCCCATAGTATATCCGAAATATACTGCAAGGTAGAGTATTGCTACATACATAATGACACCGAATGCCGCTACTCCGTCTTCGCCGCAGATTCTGATGAGCTGGAGGTTATACACCATCGACATCAGAGATACGGCCAGATTGCTGATAAGTTCCGATATTCCGTTCGTGCAGGTCTTTGCAAGTGCCTTGAAGTCAATTATTGCTCTGCCGAGCCGCAGTAGGCTGGAATTGCGAACGGAGAAATAGATTAGAGGCCAGACCGATCCCACAATCTGACTTGCTACCGTTGCGATGGCAGCAGCCTCGAGTCCATAGCCGAGCACCCCTATGAGCATCCAGTCCAGGATTATGTTGGTAAAACCGGATACAAGTGTAACTATCAGTCCCAGAGTCGGTTTCTCTGCGGCAATCATAAACGACTGGAATGATACCTGCAGCATGAAAGTCGGCATGAAAGCCATAATTATGTTGCCGTATGCTACTGCAAATTCCAGCATCTCTCCGCTGGCGCCAAGCAGCCTCGCCACAGGTCTCATCACGCTCATTCCTATGATGTCCAGGATGATACCTATGCCGAGGGCAAAATAAACCAGCATTGAAAAGAGCCCGTTTGCCCTGGCTTTGTCGCCTTCTCCTAAAGTCTTGGATATGAGAGCCGTGCCTCCTGACCCTATCATAAATCCTATGGCTCCGAGTATCATGGGGAAGGGCCATATCAGGTTAAGTGCGGCAAATTCCGTCTTTCCGACGCAATTGGATACGAAATAGCCGTCCACCATACCGTAGATGCTCGTGAATATCATCATCACGATGGACGGTATGGTGAAACGTATCAGTCTGGTATATCCAAAGTGGTCAGAGAGTTGTATCTTCATTGTTCTTTTCCTTGACAGGTTCCAGATGGAGCGTGATGTGGGTGTCTTCGCCAAAGCATTCACGCAGTCTTTCCTCTATGTTGCTCGCGTGGTCGTGCGCTTCCTTCAGAGGCATCTGGGCGGGCATCCTGATGTGCATTTCAATTGCAATTCTTTTCCCTATCCTTCTAGTCCTGAGGTTGTGAAGGTCGCATACCGTGTCCTCGGCAAGAGTAATCTTCTTTATTTCTTCTTCAGCGCTTTCCGGCAGGCTCTCTTCCATAAGTTCACCGATTGATTCCCTGATGAGTTTGAGAGCCGTGATGATGATGAATATGCTTACAATTACTGCGGCAACAGGGTCAAGCACGGCCCATTTCTGTCCGAGCAGGACTGCTCCGCCTATGCCGACTGCGGTTCCGATCGAAGAAAGCGCATCCGAGCGATGATGCCAGGCATTTGCTTCCAGGGCTTGTGAATCGACTTCCTTTGCCACCTTGCGCGTTACCCGGAAAATCCATTCCTTCAGCACTATGCTCAACAGGGCAGCTACAAGTGCGATAATTCCCGGAGATTCAAGCACTTCGCCGTTTATGGCATCAATAATCCTCTGTATTCCCTTCCATCCGAGCAAAGCGCCTACTCCAAGCAGGGAAATGCCTATTATAGCTGTGGCAAGGGTTTCATATTTGCCGTGACCGTAGTCGTGATCGTCATCCTGAGGCTTTGAACTGATTTTGACAAACAAAAGGACAATGATGTCGGTGAGGAAGTCACTCATCGAGTGTACTGCATCCGCTATCATGGCTGCGGAATGACCGAGTACACCGGCGACGAATTTGAAGCACAGAAGGAGCATATTCACTATGCCGCCGAGTATTGTAACCCGGTAGATCTTCTTTTCTCTCATAGTATCGGTTTTTAATTCAGTTTGCAATCCCCGTCTTTTATCCATCCGGCCTTGCGGAGTGGAAATGCGACGAGCGGACAGATTATTGCCGGGAGCACGATGCTGACAAGAGCAAGTCCCAGCCAGTCTGAAGCGCCTGCCGTAATGGCCGTGGCTCCGTTTGCAAGGGCGGCGGCTGACGGTTCTACCCATCCTGTCCATACGCCTATCGGGCCACATAGCCCGCAGGTGCCCATACCGGAATTGATGGCGGCGCCATTCATTTCAAGCCTGAAAATGCAGGTTGCGACTGGTCCGGTAATCATTCCCGTCACAATAGGCGGAATCCATATGCGTGGGTTGCGCAATATGTTGCCCATCTGGAGCATACTTGTTCCTATGCCCTGGCTGACCAGTCCGCCCCATTTGTTTTCGCGGAAGCTCATAACTGCAAATCCTACCATCTGCGCGCAGCATCCGGCAAGCGCTGCGCCGCCGGCAAGCCCGGTCAGTCCAAGTCCCGCACAGATTGCAGCGGAGCTGATAGGCAGGGTCAGCGCCATTCCCACTATTGTTGACACAAGAATTCCCATAAGGAAAGGCTGCTGCTGCGTCGCCCAGATGATGAGCTTTCCGAGCCGGCTGGCTGCAAGGCCGATGGGTTCTGCTATGAGCGCGGCAACCAGTGTGCCGGACAGGAGAGTCACCAGAGGGGTGACCAGTATGTCGATGCGGGTTTCGCGGCTTACCATCTTGCCAAATTCGGCTGCGATGATGGCTACGATATAAACTGCGAAAGGGCCTCCGGCGCCTCCGAGGGCATTGGTCGCATAACCTACGGCAGGGAGCGAGAACAATACCGTTCCCGGTGCTTTCAGGGCGTATCCTATGGCTACTGCCATTGCGGGGCCGGCCATTGCCGAAGCAAGCGAACCGACCGTATATGAGTTTCCGGCTATGGTGAAATACGCCTTTGTCAGCAGCCCGATGTTGAACTGGCTGCCGAGTGTGTTGAGTATGGTACCGACAAGCAGGGTACAGAACAGTCCCTGGGCCATTGCGGACATAGCGTCTATGCCGTAACGCTGCAGGGACGGTTCAATATCCTTGCGCTTGAGGAAAGCCCTGAAGGATGATGCCATTACTTCTTTTTCTTTCCGTTCAGTCCGCGTTCTTCGATAAACTGGTCAAGGGCTGCACCTCCATCTATGCTTCTGGTGTATTCCTTGAGTACGCGTACTTTCTCTGCAGGGACGTATTTGAGTATGTTGGAAGTGGTTTCCTTTACGCAATAGTCTCCGGCGATTCCGCATACGTCAACCTGCTTGCAGTTGTCAAACCAGTAGGCGATTTCCGGATAGTCGTCAAGGCTTTCGAATGCACCGTATTCCTCCTTGTTCTTGTTGCAACCCTTGAGAAATACCCTTGCCCTTGTCTTGTCGTCTCGCAGCATGATGGCGAACTGGTCAGGAAGTCCTGCGCCCTGGGTGTACTGTACGCAGTGAACGGGCCACTGTCCGCAGGCAGGTATGAATGAGCAATGGTTGCCGGGGTGCCAGTCCATTGTCAGGATGACAGCGTCATAGATGCCTGCGAGAGTGGCAATCTGCTCCGGAAGAACCTCGCTTCCCTGAACGTACAAAGCTCCTTCAGGATTGAAAAAATCCCTCTGCAGGTCAACGACAACAAGTATCCTCGCTTTTTTTTCGAACTGTTGTTTCTGGCCGCAGGATGCAAGCGCCAGAACAGCGGCCAATGCCGCAAAGAATCTTTTAAAACTCATAATGCCACTAACTTGGTTGATGGCTTGCAAAGATAGTGAAAAGATTTAAAATATGATTAAATTTGTACCTGTTATGACACTTGTAAAACTACAGACCGTTCTCGCCGTTATTGGCATTGCTCTTTTGACATCGGTAAACCTCTCTGCACGGGATTATATCGTCCGGCCAGGGCGTGGTCGCTTGGAAAGCGTGATTGAAAAGGCCGGAGACGGTGACCGCATACTTCTTCGTCCGGGCACTTACCGCATTGGATCAACACTTGAACTTGAAGGGGTCAACGGCCTGAATGTCGAGCCTTTGAAGAAAGGGAGCAATGTAGTCATCACCGGCAGTGTCCGCATCCCCCGCAGGACCCTGAAGCAGCCTGGCAGAAGAATTCGCTCAGACAGGGGAAGCAAGGCCGGCACCAGGACAGGACTTGTGTTGCCGTCCGGAATGGACAGGTCTGTAAGGATTCTTGACCTTTCCGCTTTTCCCGGGGTAGCTGCTCCTCATACTGCAGGATATGGGCACAAGTCCCTGCCGGCCTGGTCCTTTATGTTCCACGGCGATTCCCTGATGAATATTTCTCGTTGGCCTTCAGATGCTTACGTGCATCTTGACAGCATCATAAGCTGCGGAGTCTCAAACTATAAGGATGATTTGGACGGGAGTTGTTCCCTCGGCCGCTTTACAATTGCGGAAGATCTTCCTGACTGGTCGATGACAGATATGATAATGATGAGGGGGTGTTTCGCGATGGGATGGAGCGAGGAGATACTGCCTCTTGGATCCATTTCTGCTGGAGGGTTGATCGAATTTGCAGATACTACTACCTACGGTTTGGGAGCGGGAAAGGACTACCAGCGTTTTTACTTCTTCAACATTCCGGAAGAAGTGGATGAGCCGGGGGAATATGCAATAGACGGAAAGCAGCAGGTGGCCTATGTCTGCCCTCCTCGTGGTTGCAATGCTTTGGAACTTGCCGTACTTGATAAACCTTTGATTGAGCTTCGTGGTTGTAAGGATATCGTAATCAGTGGAATATCGTTTTCTAAAAGCAGGGGTGACGGAATTGTGATGAAGAATTGTGCAAATGTGACGGTAGAGTCTTGCGAACTATCGGGTCTCGGTCACTTGGGCGTATTGATAGACAGGGACTGCCGGCGTTGCGGCTTGCGCTCCTGCGAACTCCACCATATTGCCTCCGGTGCGGTGGAACTCCTGGCCGGAGACCGGGCGAGCCTTGAGCGGGGAGATTGCTTCGTGGAGGATTGCCATATCCACAATTTCAATTTTGTCGAGTCAGGCTATAGGCCTGCTGTAAAATTCAACGGTGTCGGCAACCGTGTAAGCGCCTGCTGTATCCACGATTCCGATGCCCAGGGCATACTTCTGAACGGAAACGACCAAACGGTGGAGGGATGCGAACTGTACAGGCTGTGCATGAATATTGAAGATAACGGCGCCATATACTATGGACGCAATCCCACTGAACGGGGAAGTGTAGTCAGGGACAATTATTTCCACGACCTGATATCGCAATTCAACATAAGGGCAATCTATCACGATGACGGTGCGTGTGCCTGTCTTGTGATCGGGAATGTATTTCGGAACATCAGTACTCCGCCCATACAGATTGGAGGGGGAAGCGATATAGTCTACCGTAATAACCTGTTTATGGATATTCCTTGTGCAGCAATCAAAGTGGATGCGCGTCTCGGAACATGGGCGGCTGGATTGCTTGATACTATCAATGAGCGCCTTGCAGCTCTTGACCTTGACCTTTACTGCCGGCATTATCCTGAATTCGCTTCCTATATTGCGGGCGATAAGGCAGTTCCAAAGGGCAATGTTCTGGAAAACAATATATTTTATGATGTTGAACACGTGTTTGAACGTGTTGTGAACGATGATCACTGGTTCAACGATGATATGGGCAAGGACGTAAATTTCTTTTCTTCCGTCAGCGGAAATGTGATTACGGATGTGCTGCCCCAATATGAACTGCCGCATCTGAAGTACGGGAACTTGAAATAAGTCCGATAATTTTGTAATTTTGCAAAAATCACCGATTCAAATGATACACGTCATCAATCACCCAATGATCCAGCACAAGCTGGGCATAATGCGCCGCAAGGAAACCGGATCCAAGGACTTCAGGCAGCTGCTTAAAGAAATTTCACTTCTTATGGGATATGAGATAACTCGAGATATCCCATTGACTGACATTGAGATAGAAACTCCTATCTGCAAGACTGTAGCCAAGGAGGCGTCAGGGCGCAAGCTTGCTATAGTTCCTATACTCAGGGCGGGACTTGGTATGGTTGACGGCATACTGGACCTCATTCCGGTCGCAAAGGTCGGACATATAGGGCTCTACCGTGACGAAAAGACCCACGAGCCTGTCGTCTATTACTGCAAGCTTCCCGATGATATCCAGAACCGTCTTGTCATCGTGACTGACCCTATGCTTGCCACGGGCGGAAGTGCCTGCGATGCCATACGCATGCTCAAGGATCGCGGATGCAGGTATATCAAGATGATGAACCTGGTTGCGGCTCCTGAGGGCCTGGAAAGGGTTTCTGCTGAACATCCGGACGTTGACATCTATGTTGCGGCCGTAGATGAGCGCCTCAATGACGATGCCTACATCGTGCCGGGTCTCGGTGATGCGGGTGACAGATATTTCGGAACAAAGTAACACTATAATATTATGGAAGAAAAGAATCAGATCAATATCGAAATCAAGCCTGAAATTGCAGGTGGAAAGTACAGCAATCTTGCCATTATCAGCCATTCCCACAGCGAATTTGTACTTGACTTTGCGGGAATGTTTCCAGGACAGAACAAGCCTGAAGTGGTATCACGCGTGATTATGTCTCCGGAGCACGCCAAGCGTCTGCTTGCTGCCCTGAATGACAATATCCGCAAATATGAGTCCCAGTTCGGCACCATTGAGCTTCCTGGTCAGGGCAATACCTACAATATGGTAAACCAGAACGGAACCAAGTCGTAATGGCAACGGATCCGAAACAGATTAAGGCCATCGGCTTTGATATCGATGGCGTGCTCTCTGACGGCAGGCTCGTTCCTATGGCGGACGGCGACGTGCTCCGCATCCTTGATGCCAAGGACAGTTTTGCGGTCAGGGCTGTGAGCGGCAAGGGATTGGTTTCCTTTATCATTTCAGGAGGCAATACAGTTGCCCTGCGCAAGCGCTGTATCAGCATGAAGGTTCCTGAGGACAATGTCTATCTCGGAGCCCGCGGCAAACTTCCGCTGTTCCTGGACTTCTGCAAACGCAACTCGCTCGATCCTTCTGAGGTCGCATATATGGGGGATGACATTGCGGACATACCGGTTCTCAGAGCTTGTGGACTCGGAATGGTACCTTGTGACGGAGTTCCTGAAGCAAAGGCTGTTGCTGACTTTATTTCAAGCAAACCTGGAGGTCACGGCGCTGCCCGTGAGGGTGTTGAGCTGATACTCAAGGCTCAGGGCAAATGGGTTTTTGAGGAAGACAGTTACGACAAGATTTACTGATGAAATACAAGATTATTCTGGCGAGCAATTCACCGCGCAGGCGGGAGTTGCTCGCAGGTGCTGATATAGACTTTATCGTAGATACACGGAACAATTTCGTGGAAGGTCCCGAGGCTGGCGTTGATCCGCATCAGGTGCCTCTAGATATGAGCATTGGCAAGTCCCACGGCTTCCACCGGCCCCTTGCCCAAGACGAGTTGCTTATCACTGCCGATACTGTCGTGATTTGTCCCGTCGGTGGCTCCGAATCCAAGAAGTATGCTTCTGCATTTGCTTCTGTCGTGCTCGGAAAGCCGCGTGATGCGGATGATGCAGCTCGTATGCTGCGTATGTTGAGCGGACGCTCTCACGAGGTCGTTACCGGAGTGACACTTCGCAGCAGCACGAGAGAATTCTCTTTCAGCGATATGACAAGAGTCCATTTCAAGGAGCTTTCGGATGCCGATATTGCTTATTACATAGAGCGTTACAAGCCTTTCGACAAGGCCGGGGCCTATGGTATACAGGAGTGGATAGGCTATATTGGCATACGCTCGGTCGAGGGTTCGTATTTCAATGTAATGGGGCTTCCGGTGGACCGCGTCCGTGATGCCATTCTGGATTTTGAAGGCCGTAACTGACATTCCGTGAGCAAGTTTACCTACCCTTTCCGCTATGTTCCGTCGCCCGCTCTCGAGCAGGCGGGTCGTGAGCTTATTGCGCTTCTGGACACTTTGCCTGACTATTCCCGCGAGAAACAGGCGCTCTCCCGTGGCAAGATGCTGGGGGTGCTGCTGACCGACCACGGCCCAATATACGCATTTTCCGGAACGCTCGGAGGTAGGGGAGAATTCTCCTTTGACACTCCGGCCGGCGAGAGGGTGGACTTTGCGCCGCTGATTTTTGATTGGACGGCTGCTGACGGGTATTTCAGGCTGCGTGAGGCTGAGATCGGGTCTATGCCGGCGGGTCCGGCGCGCAGTCTGGCGTCCGCTCAGCTTCAGGAGTGGCTGTTTGACAACTATTTGCTGCTCAATGCGGCGGGGGAGAAGGCGAGCATCAGGCAAATCTTTGCCGCCAGGGGAATCTGCGCTCCGGGAGGCACGGGCGATTGCGCTGCTCCCAAGTTGCTGCAGCGGGCGTATTTACTTGGGTGGAAACCCTTGGAGATGGGGGAATTGTGGTATGGCGCTTCGCCTGCTTCGGAAGTTCGTGAGCAGGGGCGTTTCTATCCTTCGTGTATGGGAAAGTGTGGGCCTGTCCTGGACTTTATGATGCGTGGGCTTGAGGTGGATCCCAATCCGCTTGATGCCGGCTATACGGGCCGGACCGAGCCGGAACTGCTTTTCTTTGATGATGATATCATTGTTGTGAACAAGCCGTCGGGTATGCTTTCCGTGCCGGGCAGGATCAAGGCGAAAAGTATGCTGGAACTGCTGCGTGAGCGTTTTGGGCCTTCGGTTGAGTCTTGTCACCGTCTTGATATGGATACTTCCGGCGTGATGGTATTTGCCCGCAATCCTGAGTCCAAGTCAAATCTTGAGGCTCAATTCGCTTCCCGTTCCACTGACAAATTCTACCGTGCTCGTCTTTCTGCTTCTCCGCTTCCTTTTACGAGGCCACGCAAGGCGACGATTGCGCTGCCTCTTTCTGCAGATTATTATGACAGGCCAAGGCAGATTGTTGACTTCGAGTCCGGGAAACTGGCTGTTACGGAGTATGAGGTTCTGGAACAATTCGCTGACGGTGAGATAGATATACGCTTCCATCCTCTTACTGGGCGCACTCATCAGCTTCGTGTGCACTCCGCCCACAGCCTGGGGCTCGGACGTCCCATCAAGGGAGACTGTCTTTATGGAGCCCCGACAGGTTGCAGGCTGTTCCTTCACGCGGAGAGTCTCTCATTTGATCATCCGCGCAGCGGAGAGAGAATGACTTTCTCAAGCCCGATACAGTAAGCATCAACTTACCATAAAAAAGAAATGAGTTGTGACCTCACGGCGACAACTCATACTAACCACATAATTAATAACACTAAAACTAATAACCAATAGGTTGATGGGTCAGACTGATCACTTACTCAACCCGAGTACAAAGGTACAACAAATTTTTTGATTTGCAAATTTTTTTAAGAATTTTTTGAAAAATTTTATTTTTCGCGAACTTTGGGATTCTTTTGAGTAATTTTGGGATAATTTATATACCTTTCATCTTGTTCTCCTCAGATTATTCTAAATGACCCGTTTAGTTCTTATCTGCCTACGTTTGTGCTCCGTAATTGGTTAATTCTGCTCTAATTTATTGTATTTTAAGCAATAATACGCTATTTCAGTGCTTAATTATTATTCTCTAGCCTTGATTTTTCTTTTGTTTTTAAAATTTTTAACAATATAAGGCTGATATATCAAAGGATGCTCTACTTCTAGAAGATTATGCGAAAATCCAATACCGTTTCGCCATTCAGCTCAGCCTTTACCTCCAGGCTACCGTCTCCGCGCTCCGCGAGCATCTTTCTCGGCGAAAGCTCGATGCAAATTAAGTCGCCCGTTCTTATGTAACACATTTTGGTAACTTCTTCTATCGCCTGCTCCAGCATTTCGACGCTCATTTCTGGATCAAGGAAGAATTGGTCCCTGACGCTGGTTTGCCTGCTGACGGTGAAACTGCCCAGCCTGAGGGCGTTGCGCTCAGGCATTGGCAGGAAGCTGGTGTGGTCGAGGCAGGAGGCGGTGGCGAATGCTTCTTCGTGTCCGCTGCGAAGGAGGTCTTCGGGGTAGAGAAGAAGTCCTGCTCCGAGACCTTCGGGGTCGTAGTATCGCTTTGCGAATCTGGCACTGACGCTCCTTCCCGGCTTGATTATTCGCGCCGCGAGTACCGGCGTGAAGCTCAGTTCATCTACAAATCCGGGAACGTACAGGTCTTCGCTGTCACGTTCCCAGGTTGTGTCCGGTCTTACTATTGTCTGACCGCTGTATGTTCTGACAAGTATGTTCATCTTTTTGTATTGAACTTTGCAGCAAGCTGTTCTCTTCTGAACTGTTCGTAAAGCTTTTCGAACTGCTGCTTGGTGTCGAGGGTGAACGAGCCTTTCTGCACCCAGTCGTAGTAGCTCGGGTCAGATTCAAATACCTGTCTTGCAGTCTTTCCCTTGTGCTTGCCGAAATTGACCGTTGCCTCGCCCTTGTCATTTAATATAAGGTGTCCGGAAAAATCGACGTACTTCTTGCCTACGTAGCTTGAAAGGTGCTTTACGTCATTCTTGAGCTGCTCAGGATAGCGGTCAAGCTGCGCCTTGAGCACTTCGTAGGTCGCTACGGTATCCGCTTCTGCCGAATGTGCATTTTCCAGTTCCTTGCCGCCGCAATAGAAACGGTAAGCGGCTTTGAGGTTTCGCGGTTCCATAGTGTGGAAGATGTTCTGCACGTCCACCATCAGGGGTTTGTGCAGGTCAACCTGCAGGTCGAGGCCGGCGAGTCTTGCGCGGGCAAATTCTTCCGCGAGCATTGGCAGGTCAAACTTGTTGGAGTTGAATCCTGCCAGGTCGCTGTCCTTCAGCCAGGACGCTATTTCAGGCGCGAGTTCGTAGAAACTCGGGCATCCTGTGAGCATATCATCAGTAATTCCGTTGACCTTGGAGGCCTCGGGATTGATTTTCCTCTGACATCTGTTTATATAGTCCCACGGCCTTATCCTCCAGGTCTTGACCCTTTCTTCCCCGTCAGGCATTATCTTGACGAAGCACAACTCGATTATTGAGTCGTTGGGTATATCGAGGCCGGTACTTTCGATGTCGAAGAAAAGCAGCGGCCTTTCAAGCTTGAGTTCCATATTTTCGGGTCTTTATGCTACCATTATAGGCATTATGATTCCGCAAACCTTTTCGGTGGCGCTTTCTTCCTCGGAAGGTACGATGAGAACAGCCCTGCGTGCGTCGGCAAACTTCATTACGAGGTTCTCGCAGCTCATGTTTGAAAGAATCTCGATAAGGAAGGTGGACTTGAATCCTATGCTTATTTCACCGCCCACGTAGTCGCAGCTGATCTTTTCGTATGCTTCTGTTGCAAAGCCGAGGTCCTGAGCGGTAATCTCGAGCTGGCCTTCGCGCAGGTCGAACTTGATGTGGTTGGAAGCCTTGTTTGCGCAGACTGACACCCTCCTGAGAGCTCCGAGCAAAAGTATCCTGTCGATTGTGAGTATGTTTGCATTGTTCTTCGGGATTACCTCGCGATACTTTGGATATTTGCCTATGATGAGGCGGCATATCATCATCGTGCGTCCGAAGGTAAATACGACGTTGGTGTTGTCATAGGCAACCTGAACATCGTCTCCGTCCTTGTCAACGATACTGCGGAGCACTAACGCAGGTTTTTTGTGCAGTATGAAGGAGTCCTTTTCCTCAGGTCTTACCGAGTCGGCGCTGTAGCATATGAGCTTGTGGGCGTCTGATGCCACGAGTGTGCTTCCTTCCGGGTCAAGGTCAAAGAATATACCGTTCATCGCAGGTCTCATCTCGTCGTCAGCGGTGGCATATACGGTTCCGTTTATGCCATCTACGAGCACCTTGGCTGGAAATACCACCTTCCTTGCATCTTCTGAAGCTCCCTTGATTGCCGGATAGTCCTCAGCGGGCAGGAAAGGGAGCGATGACTTACCGCTGTTCCAGATACATTCGAAACTTGAGTCGCCCTTGGTCTTGAACTGGATAGGCTGGTCCGGAATGGTCTTGAGCAGGTCGATGACCTGGTGTGCAAGGACGGCAATGCCTCCTTCCTCGTTTACGCTCTCCGCTGCAACCGAAGTCCTTAGCGTGAGGTCGTTGTCGGATGCGGTAAGCTCCACGCTGTCACCGCGCACAACCATAAGAATGTGCTCCAGAATAGGGAGCGGAGTCTTGCCGGGTATTGCCTTTGAGACATCAAGCATACCCTTGAGCAGGTTTGAACTGGAAATATTGAAGTCCATAATCGTGTTGTTTCTATTTAGGCAAATTTAGCAATAATTCCGGAATTGGCATATTATTTGACCTTATGAGAGTCAAAAAAATATTTAATATCAACAATTATGAACAAAAACATTCTGGTTGTCATTTCATCTATATTGCTTAGCGGCCTTACAGCATTTGCCGTTGTAAAGGTTTCTGAGCCTGAAATGATCGAAACTCATTATTCTTCCGACGGACAAGTTGTCAAGGCTGTCAATTTGTCACTGTCCGATTATCCTGATTTTACATTTGCAGCAGAGTCCTGCGTAGAAGCCGTGGTTTATGTAAAGGTAACTCAGAAAACCCAGCAGCAGGTAGTCGATCCATTCTCATTCTTCTTCGGATTTCCGCAGTCGCAGACACGCGAGAGGGAAGTGCAGGGGTCCGGTTCCGGAGTAATCATCCGTTCTGATGGTTACATCGTTACCAATAACCACGTGGTTTCCGGGGCATCTTCAATCGAGGTTACACTCAATAACAACAAGACTTATGCTGCCAAGGTTATAGGTACAGACCCGGCAACCGACGTCGCCCTCATCAAGATAGAAGCTGAAGGTCTTCCGTCCATTCCTTTCGGCGATTCGGACGAGCTGCGTCTCGGCGAGTGGGTGCTCGCCATCGGTTCTCCTCTCGGCGAGGAACTCCGTTCGACCATCACTGCCGGTATCGTGAGTGCAAAGGGCAGAAGCATGCCTAATTACGATGGCCAGTTCAAGATCGAGTCATTCATCCAGACTGATGCTGCAGTCAATCCGGGTAACTCGGGCGGTGCGCTTGTAAACAAGGAAGGCGAACTCATTGGTATCAATACAGCCATCGTTTCAAACCAGACCGGCCAGTATATAGGATACGCCTTTGCCGTCCCATCCAATATAGTAAAGAAGATTGTGAATGACCTAATCGACTTCGGTTCAGTCAAGAGAGTGAAACTCGGTGTCACTATGAGCGCAGTTGACAACAAGACCGCTCAGGACAACAAGATGCAGAACGTATCGGGTGTCCTGGTGCACGATATCGTAAAGGGCAGCGCTGCTGACAGGGCTGGCGTCAAGAAGGGCGACATCATCGTTGCAATCGACTCTACCTATATCAAGTCACCTTCAGTCCTTCAGGAAAAGATCAACGGATTCCACCCGGGTGACAAGGCTGTGATTACAGTAATCCGCAATTCAAAGCAGCAGAAGCTTGACGTAGAATTTACCGAAGATGACGAGCTTGGCGGAAACGTAGAGGAAGACGGCAGTGTGGTATTTTACGGAGCAAGCCTCAAGGCCGGTGATAACGGCGTAGAGGTGGTTTCTGCGGGCAATGGCAAATTCGCTGCTGCAGGCGGTACTGACGGATTTGTGATAATGTATGTAAACGAAAAGAGGGTTACCAAGCCTGAAGAGGTTATTGCAATCGCGAAGAGTTCGAAGAGGTCAATCTTCATCGAGGGCAAGACGTCTGACGGACGTCCTGGCTACTTCGGATTCGGCAAGGACAACTGATATTGCCCTGAACTATGATAAGGCGGCGGGAACTATAATCCTGCCGCCTCTTTTATTTTCTTCGGAATATCGGTGTTGTCCAGCAGTCCGCTGAACAGTTCAGCTCCCTCTCCGATGGCAAAGACCGGAACATAACCTGAACTGTGACCGGAAACCCAGTGTATGCTGCAGATTTCGGAAAGAATGTCAGCGGCAACTTTTATTATGGTAGCATTGTCCGAGTACAGGTCGGTTACGGATCCTGCGTTGTTCCTGGCTATTGTCCTTTCGTAGCAGTCCCTTAGACGTTGTTCCTGATGGCCGTTTATGCTGACCTGATCCCAGAATCCGAAATTCTCTTCAAGAAAGCTTTTTACCTGCTCCCAACTGAGATTCTCGTCATCTTTTACCATTTCACGCAGGCGATCGGAGAGAACGCTCTTACTATATTTCTGATTGTCAAGTAGTTTCAAAACTTTTCTATCTTTCGGTCCTACTATGAGCCCTCCTGTTTCGTGGTCGGCGCAGACAACTATCAAGGTTTCTGATGGTTTTTCCATGTAGAAACGGACTGCGAGTTTGACGGCTTCGTCCAGTTCGTTCATCTCGGCAATCGAAGCAGCAGCATCGTGTGAGTGCAGCGCATAGTCAAGTCTTCCGCCTTCCACCATAAGGAAAAAGCCTTTCCTGTTCTTTTTGAGCACCTCGATTGCCGCTTCGGTCTGTTGTGCGAGCCTTACTGTGCTCGAAGGGTCAGCGGCGTCCATATCGATGGCAAATCCTATCTTGCGTCCCTCTCCAGGGAGCATCAGTATCTTGTCGGCACGTCTGCCCTCCGTGCGGAAGCTTTGAGGGTTGCAAACGGTGTATCCGGCCTGGCGGAAAAGAGATTGTGCAGAAACAACCTCGGCTCCGTCCTTGTTCTTTTTGTCCTTGCTGATACCGCTGCCTCCGTAGAACTGGAATGCGCTTGCAATCATATCAAGAGCAATCTCGTATTCGTTGCTTCTGTTTCTCTGGTGGCAGGAGAATGATGCCGGGGTGGCGTGGTTTACCGTAACGTTTGTCAGTACCCCGACGCTTCGGCCCGCATCCCTGGACAATTCCGCTATGTTTGCAAGAACCTTTCCGTCCGGGTCGACTCCGAGCATGCCAACGCCTGTCTTGCTGCCTGTTGCGAGCGCGGTACCCGCTGCTGCAGAGTCGGTTACGTCATCGTTTGTGGCAAATGTCGTTGCATAGGTCACTGACGGGAAGGAGGTGAAACTGAGTGCGGCTTCGCCCCTTGCGCTGCGGTACATGTCTGTCAGCAGCACCTGGTTGATTCCCATTCCGTCGCCAATGAAGTAAAACACATATTTTGCTTTGGCTGAAAGCATTGCAGCAGAAAGCGTAAGCCCAAGGACAAGGATTGATATTCTTCTCATAATATTCTCTGTTATTTACAAATTTAGGTTAATTTTCGTATTTTCGCAGTTATGGAAAGAAGAATTTTTGGAATAGGAGAAAGCGTTCTGGACATAGTTTTCAGAGACGGAAAGGTTCAGACTGCCGTGCCGGGCGGATCCACGTTCAACTCTATGGTTTCGCTCGGGCGCAGCACTCGCAATGCCGCATTGGACTGCAAGCTGCATATGCTGACCGAAACCGGGGACGACGCCGTCGGTGAAATGATCATATCCTTTATGGAGGCAAACGGAATCGACAGTTCCTTCGCAATCAGGCGCAGCGGCCGCCAGACTCCCATCTCGATTGCCCTGCTTGACGGCAGAGCTGATGCCAGGTACGAATTCTTCCGAGACCCGGTGCCGCAGTCGATAGGGGAGGGAGACCTTCCGGAGCTTTCTTTCCGCTCCGGGGACATATTGCTCTTCGGCTCCTTCTTTTCCGTTAATCCGGCCAATCGAGCATATGTTTCATCCCTGCTTAAAGCGGCTTCCGCGGCCGGCGCTCAGTTGTATTATGACGTGAATTTCAGGCCCAACCATCTCAAGTCGCTTCCAGTGGTAAGGGAAAGCATTCTTCAAAATATTGCCTTGGCTGACTATGTCAGGATGTCTTCCGATGACATAAAGTGCGTTTTTGGCACGGATGACGTCGATGCCGTATTGGCTGGGGAACTCGCGGGGATTTGTAACAAGCTGATAATTACGAGGGGTGCAGGACCCGCAACGATTTATGCGGGAGATTACAGGGCATCATTCGAGGCGGATAGGATTACTCCTGTTTCGACTATCGGAGCAGGAGACAACTTCAATGCCGGCTTTGTCTATTCGATTCTGACAGAAAGGATTGCAAAGGGAGACAGCATATCTGGGAGTCAGTGGGGAAAAATGTTTGCCTGCGCCCGGAGTTTCTCTTCCAACGTGTGTATGAGTCTGGACAATTACGTAGATGAAGATTTTCTGCCTTGAAATGAAACTTTTTCCACATAATTTCGTAAATAATGTGGAATTAGATAATTATGAGACAGTTAAAGATTACAAAATCTATCACGAATCGCGAGAGCGCTTCGCTTGACAAGTATCTGCAGGAGATAGGCCGTGAGGAGCTCGTTTCTCCTGAAGAGGAGGTGGAACTCGCCCAGCGCATTCGCCAGGGAGACGAAGCTGCCCTTGAAAAGCTTACCAGGGCGAACCTCAGGTTTGTGGTTTCAGTTGCAAAACAGTATCAGAATCAGGGACTTAGTCTGCCTGATCTTATCAACGAAGGAAACCTTGGCCTTATCAAGGCTGCCGAGAAGTTCGATGAGACCAGAGGATTTAAATTCATATCCTACGCCGTCTGGTGGATCAGACAGTCCATACTCCAGGCCCTTGCAGAGCAGAGCCGTATCGTGCGTCTTCCGCTCAACCAGGTTGGTTCGCTCAACAAGATTAACAAGGCTCTCGGCAAGTTCGAACAGGAAAACGAGCGTCAGCCTTCCAATGAGGAGCTTGCTGAAATGATTGACATCCCTAAGGAAAAAATTGCCGATACACTCCGCGTCAGCGGCCGTCACGTGAGCGTGGACGCTCCTTTCGTTGACGGTGAGGACAACTCCCTTCTTGACATTCTTCCGAACGACGATTCTCCTATGGCTGACCGCGGGCTGAACAACGAGTCCCTCAGCACGGAAATCGAGAGAGTCCTTCAGATTCTTGCTCCGCGCGAGAGGGAAATCATCAAGAGTTTCTTCGGCATCGGATGTCAGGAAATGACTCTCGAAGAGATTGGAGAAAGACTGGACCTCACGCGTGAGCGTGTGCGCCAGATCAAGGAAAAGGCTATACGCAAACTCAAGAAACCATCCGCAAGCATCTTGCTCAAATCATATCTCGGACAGTAATGACAGCAGAACAGTTTATCGCAGAAAAGGCGGTTCTTGCCGTCAAATCGTTATATGGTGCGGATCTTCCGCTTTCGATGATGCAGGTCGGCGTGACCAGAAAGGACTTTGAGGGTGACTATACTCTGGTGGTATTCCCCCTGCTCAAGACTTCCCACAAATCACCGGTCGATACAGGCAATGCCATTGGTGGCTGGCTGGTGGAGAATTGTCCCGAAATCAGCGCCTTCAATGCTGTACAGGGCTTCCTGAACCTCTCGCTGTCCAACGTTTACTGGCGCGAGACCCTCGATGCGGTGCACTCTGACGGCACTTTCGGCCAGCTCCCGTCCACGGGACGCAGGATCATGGTCGAATTTAGCTCTCCAAATACCAACAAGCCGCTTCACCTCGGACACGTGCGCAACAACCTGCTCGGCGCCAGCATTTCCAACCTGCTCAAGGCTGCGGGAAACGAAGTCATCAAGACTACGCTTGTCAATGACAGGGGAGTGCATATCTGCAAGAGTATGTATGCATGGCAGGAGCGCTTTGACGGGGCGACTCCGGAGAGTACCGGCAAGAAGGGCGACCATCTTGTAGGTGACTGCTACGTCGAGTATGCCAAGATGGAAAAGGAGGACCCGAGCGTTATCGACAAGGTTCACGAGATGCTTGTGAAGTGGGAGGAAGGAGATCCTGAGGTGCGCAAGTTGTGGGAGATGATGAACGGATGGGTGTTTGACGGATTCGAGCAGACCTACAAGTCCCTTGGAATAAGTTTTGACAAGACCTACTATGAGCACGATACCTATCTTCTTGGAAAGGAGATAGTTCAGCGTGGTCTCCAGATGGGCGTTTTTGTAAAGGATCCTGACGGTTCAGTATGGTGTGACCTTACGGCCGACGGGCTTGACCGCAAGCTGGTGCTCCGTTCCGACGGCACTTCGGTTTATATCACCCAGGATATGGGTACCGCTGAGAGGCGTTTCTCCGAGTATAGTCTAGATTCTCATATCTATGTGGTAGGTGACGAGCAGATTTACCATTTCCAGGTACTCAAGCTTATTCTCAAGAAACTTGGCTATGAGTGGGCAGACCAGATCTATCACCTGTCCTACGGTATGGTGGAACTTCCGGAAGGCAAGATGAAGAGCCGTGAGGGTACCGTAGTTGATGCCGATGATCTAATCCAGAAGATGTACGATGAGGCCAAGGCTACTTCGGAAGAGTCCAGCAAGCTTGACTCACTCAGTGACGAGGAGAAGGACAAACTCTACGGCATCATTGGGCTTGGGGCACTCAAGTACTTCATACTCAAAGTGGATCCTCGCAAGAAGATGCTCTTCAATCCTAAGGAGTCAATCGATTTTAACGGCAACACGGGTCCTTTCATACAGTACACCCACGCCAGAATCTGCTCTATACTGCGCAAGGCGGCCGAGAGAGGAATCGAGCTTGGCGGCGTGCCTGCAGAAGTTGAACTCAGCCCCAAGGAGATACGACTTGTCAAGATTCTGAGCGCTTATCCGCAGAAAGTTCAGGAGGCAGCCGACTCGTTCTCGCCTGCCGTCCTCGCCAACTTCTCCTACGAGCTCGCAAAAGAATTTAACCAGTACTATCACGACACCCCTATCCTCAAGGAAGAGAACAGGGAAGTGCTGGTGATGCGACTCTCTCTTATCGACACCCTCGCCGGCGTACTCCGCAAGGCAATGGCCATACTCGGCATCGAACTCCCCGACAGGATGTAGCTTTCCGTGGGGAGGACCGCCGACGGGTACGCATTGAAAAGTGTTTTGACTTGCTTTGATGTGCCGGTGGATTGTGAGCAGAAGTAGCCGGGAGGCGGCATTGGCTCCCGAAAAGGGAGGGGACCCACTTTGTGGGGAGGACCGCCGACGGGTACTTCTGCAAATAATAATCTAAAGAATAATTACTACTTCTTTTTGAAGAACAGGTCTTTCTGAGCCCGTTTCTTGTCAGGATTCTTCTCGACAAAGACGGGCTTCATTGTGCGTGGGTCGATACCGGTAGCGAACATTACAGAGGAAGTCGTCATAGGAGTAGGCATAAAGTCCTGCACCTGTTCCATCCAGATCCCCTTCAACGCAGGATTGGAAGCCAGTTTCTGCATATCTCCCAGACTGCATCCGGGATGAGAAGAAATGAAATAAGGAACAAGCTCAACGTGACGGCCCTCCTCCCTGTTAATACGGTCAAACTCAATCCTCAGCCGCTCGAACAACTTAAACGAAGGCTTGGCCATATAATCAAGAACCTTGTCCTGAGTATGCTCCGGAGCCACCTTCAAGCGCCCTGAACAATGCTCAAGCATAAGCGATCGAAGATAATCCTTACCCCTAGGATCGGTAAATCCATTACTATCCAGGAAAAGGTCATACCTCACACCGCTGCCAATGTAAGCGTGCCTCACACCTTTCACAGCCATTACCTTGTCATACATAGCAAGCACCTTTGAATGATCGTGCTCGAGGTTGCGGCAAACCGCAGGATAGAGACAGGACTTGCGCCGGCACTTGCCACACAAATCCTTGTCCCTGCCACCCATACGGTACATGTTAGCCGTAGGAGCACCCAGATCCGAAATGTTGCCGCGAAAAGAAGGCATGGCACACAACTTCTTGACTTCACGAACAATAGAAGCCTCGGAACGTGACTGGATGAATTTGCCCTGATGGGCGGCAATAGTGCAGAAATTGCAGCCCCCGAAACAACCGCGGTGCGTAATGATGCTGTCCTTGATCATATCGTACGCCGGAATCCGCTTGCCCTTGTAGCGGGGATGCGGGAGCTTGGTAAAAGGCAGGTCCCAGTAAGAGTCCATTTCTTCTGTAGTCGCTGGCGGAAATGGCGGATTGACCTGGACATATCCCTTGCCTACAGGCTCTAAAAGAGTCGCAGGATGCATCATATTTGCCTGAGTCTCAATAATATGGAAGTTCTCAGCAAAGGCTTTTCCACTTTTTAGGCATTCTTCGTAAGAGTGGAGCAATATCCTGCCTTCACCCTCCTTCGGCGCCCCGTCGCGATAAAATGCAATCTGCGGAATGCTCTCCATCCTGTGCCTGTTCCAAGCTTTCTCAAGCGCAATCGTAAGCTCAAGAATCGGTTTCTCTCCCATACCGTAAATCAGGAAGTCTGCCCCGCTGTCAACAAGAACCGAAGGCATTATGCGGTCGTCCCAATAATCGTAGTGGCTCAATCTTCGCAGTGACGCTTCCACACCACCTGCCACGACAGGAACCTCAGGCCACAACTCCTTGAGAATCTTGCAATAAACGGTAACAGCCCTGTCGGGACGCTGACCGGAACGACCTTCGGGAGTATAGGCATCGTCGTGCCTCAGACGCCTTGCAGCCGTGTAATGGTTTACCATTGAGTCCATTGCACCGGCATTGACTGCAAAATACAGACGAGGGCGGCCAAGCTTGCGGAAGTCACGCAGGTCATCCCGCCAGTTGGGCTGGGGAACGACTGCAACCCTGTAACCCTTGCTCTGCAGCCATCTGGCTATGCAGGCGCTGCCGAAACTCGGATGATCGATATACGCGTCCCCCGAAAAAAGTATGACATCAATGTAGTCCCATCCAAGGGCCTTGACCTCCTTGACGGAAGTCGGAATCATATAATCTTCCATTCTTTAGCAGTCTTTGCATTTTGCAACGAATTGCAAATTTACTAAATTTGCATTGCTATGACAAAAATAGGTACACCGCTGACCTCTGTCGGCAAAAAAGCCCTGCTTTGCGGCTCGGGCGAACTCGGAAAGGAAGTCGCAATTGAACTTCAGCGCTTTGGCGTCGAGGTTATCGCTGTTGACAAGTATGCAGATGCTCCTGCAATGCAGGTTGCGCATCGTTCGTATGTGTTTTCTATGCTGGACGGAGAACGTCTCCGTGAAGTTATCGAAAAGGAAAGGCCCGACTTCATAATCCCAGAGGTTGAGGCAATTGC